>DUTZ01000262.1 GCA_012841845.1 Actinomycetales bacterium
ACGACGAGCGCCCGGGGTCGCCCGGGCACGCTCGGGGAGCCCTCGAGCCGGTGGGCGACGGCGACGGCGAACAGCAGCGTCTTGCCCGAGCCGGTCGGCGCCACCGCGAGCAGGTCCCGGCCGCCCACGGCATCCCCGAGCGCGGCCGCCTGGATGGCGCTCGGTGGGCCGGAGACCAGCGACGAGACCGCGTGCCGGATCGGGACGGACACCCCCAGTGCGGCGAGGGTCCCGTCCAGGTCGGCGGGGCGGGGGCTGCTCAGGCCTCGACCTCCGAGCGGTCGCCGCTCCACAGGGTGTGGAAGCTGCCCTCGCGGTCGGTACGCCGGTAGGTGTGCGCGCCGAAGTAGTCGCGCTGGCCCTGGATGAGGGCCGCCGGCAGGCGCTCGGTGCGCAGCCCGTCGTAGTAGGCCAACGCCGCGGCGAACCCGGGCACCGGGATGCCGGCGGATACCGCCTCGGCCACGACCTGGCGCCAGCTCACGATGCAGTCGGCGAGCGCGTCGGCGAAGTACGGGGCCGCGAGCAGGGTCGGCAGCTCCGGATCGGCGGCGTACGCCTCCCGGATCCGGTCGAGGAAGGTGGCGCGGATGATGCATCCGCCGCGCCAGATCGTCGCGAGCGCGCCCCGGTCGATGTCCCAGCCGTGCTCGGCGGCGGCCGCGGTGATCTGGTCGAATCCCTGGGCGTAGGCGATGACCTTGGACGCGTAGAGCGCGCGACGCACGTCCTCGACGAACGAGTCCGGGTCGACGCCGTCGGTCTGGAGTGCGAACTCCGGCAGCGCGCGACCCGCGCGACGCTGCGGGGTCGAGCTCGACAGCGCGCGGGCGAAGACGGCCTCGGCGATGCCGGTGACGGGCACGCCCAGATCGAGTGCGGACTTGACGGTCCACCGGCCGGTGCCCTTCTGGCCGGCCTCGTCCACGATCATGTCGACGAGAGGGGACCCCGTAGTCCCGTCCACCTGGGCGAGCACCTCCGCGGTGATCTCGATGAGGTAGGAGTCGAGCTCGCCCGTGTTCCACTCGCGGAACACCTCGGCCATCGGCCCGGGCTCGATCCCGGCCAGCCCGCGCAGGAGACTGTAGGCCTCGCCGATGAGCTGCATGTCGGCGTACTCGATGCCGTTGTGCACCATCTTGACGAAGTGCCCGGAGCCGTCGTCGCCGATGTGGGTGCAGCAGGGCGTGCCGTCGACCTTCGCGGAGATGTCCTCGAGCATCGGGCCCACGACCTCGTAGCTCGAGGCCGGGCCGCCGGGCATGATCGACGGGCCCTCGAGGGCGCCCTCCTCGCCCCCGGAGATGCCGGCGCCGATGAAGCGGATGCCGCGCTCGGCCATGGCCTTCTCACGCCGGATGGTGTCGGTGTAGAGGGAGTTGCCGCCGTCGATGATGATGTCGCCGGGATCGAAGGCGTCGGCGAGGGCCTCGATCACCGCGTCGGTCGGGCCGCCGGCCTGCACCATGACGAGCGCGCGACGCGGGGTGCGGAGGGCGGCGGCGAACTCCGCCACGGTCTCGGTGCGGACGAACGTGCCCTCGTGTCCGTGCTCGGCGAGCAGGGCGTCCGTCTTCCCGGCCGAGCGGTTGTGCACCGCGACGGTGTATCCGTGTCGGGCGAAGTTGCGGGCGATGTTGGAGCCCATGACGGCGAGGCCGGTGACCCCGATGTCCGCGGTTCCGGTGGTGTCGGTGGTCGGCTGCCCGTCGGCACGCTCAGTACTCATGCGCGCCAGCCTAGTCGACGGCCCACGCGGCCGAGGACCTGCGGGGATGCCCGCCCGGGGGAGGGATTCCGGGCCCGGCGGGACGCAAAGTTGCTGATACGACATGTGTGCACCGAGTGCACATATTGGGAAAATCGCCCGTGCCACCTTGGTTCACGGGGGCGGTGTGTTGTATCACTGAATACCGGAACGGGAGTACGGCGCCGACCACGATTCAGGGGACACGCATCGTGGCGGGGCACCCGATCCGGCCGGTGGGGACCGTCTCGAGGGGGGACGGGCCGGCCAGTGCTCCGGGTGCGACACCAGGTGTCGCGCGGGGCACCATCTGGGGGAGGGGACCCACGCATGACCAGCTCCACGGCGGGCGAGACGACGGCCGCGGTGTCCGTGTTCGACGAGACGGTGGGAGTCCTCGCCGGGCTCCGCCCGGGGTACCCGAAGTTCTACTCGCTCGCGGACTTGTCCACGCAGTCCCGGCGGCGCTGGGTGCCGCTGGAGCGCGCCGTCAGCGGCGGCCGCGTCGAGCTGATGTTCCGCAACTACTTCGCCGAGTCCGGCGATCTCCGCTTCGCCACCTACCTGGTGGCCGACGCGTTCGCCCACGGCGTGCTCGGGCGGGCGGTGGCGAGCTTCGTCACCACGGGCCGGGTGTGGGACACGGGTGCGGAGAACCTCGCCGTACGGACCGATATCGAGGGCGGACTGGACTGGGCGGGGGTCCGCGACACCACGCTGCGCGTCCTGCCGGGGGACCCGGCGGCCCCGGCGTCCGGCACCGTCGTCCTGCCGTGCGAGGAGGCGCTCGCCTACTGGCTCGCCTGCCGGTCCCGCGCGACGCTGGCGCCGGTGTTCGACGGACTGTCCGAGGTGAGCACCTGCGACGTGGACACCCTCTGGTCGACGGTCGGGGAGTGCGTCCTCGGCGCCGCGACGATCGTGCCGACCTTCGCGTCGACGAGCCCGGAGGTGGGATACCGCAGGGGGCAGTACGTGCTCAAGGCGCTCCACGACGCGGGGTTGGCGGTCCGGACGCGCAACGCGCTGCCACGGACGCCCGGCTCGGGCCCGATCCCGGTGCGCGACCGCGGGTGGCGGTCCGTCCGCTGACCCGCGTCGCGGCCCGTCGTGTGGCCGGCGCCCGGTAGCGTCGGGAGCCGAGGAGCCCGGACGGTCCGGGCCGCGAAGGAAGTGGTCCGATGTCAGACGACGTGATGGCGCAGATCCGGGCGCACCAGAAGCAGGGTTTCGGCAACGTCGTCGGGATCGAGTACGTCGAGGTGGGCCCGGACCGGGTCGTCGTGACGGTCCCGGTCGAGCCGCACCTGCACCAGCCGCACGGGATCGTGCACGGCGGCGTCCACTGCGCGATCGTCGAGGAGGTCGCCAGCGTCGCCGGATCGGTGTGGCTCGGCGGCGACGGCAAGGTCGTCGGCGTCAACAACTCCACGGACTTCCTCCGCGCCGTCACCGAGGGCACACTCACGGCGACCGGCACCCCGGTTCACCGGGGGCGCACCCAGCAGCTGTGGCGCGTGGAGATCACCGATGCCTCCGGGCGCACGGCCGCGGTCGGCCAGGTCCGTCTGGCGAACCTGGAGCCGCCCGCCCCCCGCGAGGGCTGAGCGCGGGCGCCCGTCAGTCGCGGGCGGTGGAGGCGCTCGGCGCCGGCGCGTCCCCGGCGTCCTCCGGCGGGCCCTGCACGGGCTCCGAGGCCGACGCCGCCTCCATCGCCGACCGGAGCGCGGCGGCCTCGTCGGCCTGGACCCGCTCGATGGCCTGGCGGGCGTACACCCACTGCTTGGTGGAGGTGAGCTGCGAGCGGTGGTCGCCGCCCACGTGCATGCCCCACGAGAACAGCGCGGTGAGCCGGTTCTTGAAGCCGATGAGGTAGGCGAGGTGGACGACGAGCCACATCACCCACGCGAGGAAGCCGGCGAGCTCGAAATTCCCCACCTTGACCACCGCGCTGTAGCGCGACACGGTGGCCATGGAGCCCTTGTCGAAGTACTTGAACGGCTTGCGCTGGTCCGGGGTCTGGCCCTTCTCGACGCCGGCGATGATCTGCCGGGCCGCGTACTTGCCGCCCTGGATGGCCACCTGCGCCACGCCGGGCAGGTTGTCGAGCGCCATCATGTCGCCCACCACGAAGATGTCGGGGTGGCCGGCCAGGGAGAGGTCCTTCTGGACCAGGACGCGGCCGGCACGGTCCACCTCGGCGCCCGTCTGGTCGGCGAGCATCTTGCCCAGCGGGCTGGCCTGGACGCCGGCGGACCAGATCTTGCACGAGCCGTCGATCCGGCGGACCGAGCCGTCCGGGTCCTTGACCTCGATGCCGTGGTAGTCGACGTCCGTCACCATGGCGTTGAGCTGGATCTCGACGCCCATCTCCTCGAGGCGGGCGCGGGCCGCGTTGCCGAGCTTGTTGCCGAACGGGGGGAGCACCGCGGGCGCGGCGTCGAGCAGGATGACGCGCGCCGAGGCGGGGTCGATGTGACGGAAGCTCCCCTTGAGCGTGTGCTGGGCGAGCTCGGCGACCTGGCCGGCCATCTCGACGCCGGTCGGGCCGGCGCCCACGATGATGAAGGTCAGGAGACGGCGGCGCTCCTCCTCGTCGTCGGTCACCTCGGCCTGCTCGAAGCAACCGAGGATCCGGGAGCGCAGTTCGAGGGCGTCGTCGACCGTCTTCATGCCGGGCGCCCACCGCTCGAAGTGGTCGTTGCCGAAGTACGACTGGTTGGCGCCGGCGGCCACGATGAGGCTGTCGTACTCGATGTCGAACCCGATGTGGCCCGCGGTCGCGTGGAGCTTCTTGGCCTCCACGTCGATCCGGTCCACGTCACCGAGGACGCAGGTCGCGTTCTCCTGGTCGCGGAGGATGAGGCGGGTCGGGGGCGCGATCTCGCCCACGGAGAGGATGCCGGTGGCCACCTGGTAGAGCAGCGGCTGGAACAGGTGGTGCCCGGTCCTGGCGACCAGCGTCACGTCCACGTCCGTGCCGTCGAACTCCTGGGCCGCGAACAGGCCGCCGAACCCGGAGCCGATGATGACGACGCGGTGCCGACGGGCTGCCGGTGCGGTCTCGGTGACCTGGTCGAATGCGGGCTCGGTCATAGGGGCTCCTGGTGAGGGTGCGTATGTCGTGACCGGCTCAGGTTCGTCGGCCACGGCCCGCGCGCGTGGCGCGCGGGCACGAGTCCCCAGGATAGAGCGTCCCGAGGATCACTCGCACGCGGAGCCGGTCGGAGGTGGTGGGCGACACCCCCCGTCGCGCCTGACGGGCACGGGCCCCGGTCGGCGGTACCGTCCACCTCACGTGGCCCGAGAGGAGGGGACCGGTGGTCCGACTCGAACCCCAGACCGTCGATCTGGAGCGCTGGCCCGGTCTCGCCGACCCGGACGGGATCGGCGGCCAGGCGGCCGGCGACGTGGCGCAGGCCCTGCGCCGGTCGGCCCGGGAGCTCGGGGTGCGGATCGACTACCCGGACTCGTCGGCGGCGGGGGAGTTCGACGCCCCGGTGCGGATCGTCCTGGCGGAGCCGGAGCATTTCTGGGCCCGTCTGGCCGCGGGCGGCGTGGTGGGCCTCGGCGAGTCGTTCATGGCCGGGGAGTGGACGTCCTCCGACCTGCGGTCGGCGATCGCGGCGCTGGCGCCGTGGATCGCCGCCAACGCCGACTGCGCGCATCCCGGGGAGCGGGCCTACGGCCGTGATGGGCGGGCACCGTCCGTCGTGCCCCGCCGCCGGGGACGCACCGGGCAGGTCGAGCTCGAGGACGCGGTGCCCGGCGCACTCACCTCGCTCTACACGGACGAGACGATGTCGACGTCCGGCGCGGTGTTCGCCTCCGGCGCCCGGACGCGGTCCCGACTGGCCGACGGCACCGATCTCGTCCATCTCGAGGCGCCGGCCGCGCCACCGCGCCGGTCCGACCTCGGCGACGCCCAGCGCCGCGCCGCGGACACCCTGCTCGCGCTCGCGGGGGTCGCGGACGGCTCCCGGACCTACGTGGCCACGCCGGGCTGGGGGGAACTGCCCATGCGGGCCGCGGAGCGCGGCGCCCACGTGCGGACCTCCACCACCTCCACGGAGCGGCTGGCCGCCCTGGGGTCGCGGTTCGCCGCCGCCGACCTCGGCGAGGAGATCGCCCTCTCGCTGGGTGGGCCGACCGACGTCGGGGGCAGCCTCGACGCGGTGGTGGCCGTGGAGCCGGCTTCGACCTCGGGGATGGCGGGGCTCACGGCGGTGCTCGACGTGGCCGTCGACCATCTCGTCCCCGGGGGTCGGGTGGCACTGGCGACGCCGGTCGCCCCGGCGCGACCCGTGCCCGCCGTGGTGGAGCTGTCCGCGTGGCGGTCGTTGTACGTGTCCGAGGCGGGTCCGCCGCCGGCGTGGCCGGACCTCGTGGAGGCCGTCTCCCGGCGACGCCGCCTGCGGTTGAAGGGTCGCGTCGAGGCCACCGCGCATCACGCGGAGACCGTGCGGCTGTGGTCGGAGACGTTCGCCCACAGGGGGCGTGACGCGGCCGCGCTGGGGTTCGACGCGGTCTACCGGCGGATGTGGGCGTTCCACCTCGCCGCCCTGGAGGCGGGGTTGCGACGGGGATGGCTGGAATCGGTGCAGGTCGTGGCCGTCGCCGACTGACACCTGTCACGTTGAGTGGGGTGCTCTGACCTCCTACTATCGCCCCCATGCCCAACCTCCTCACCCCGGTCGCGATCTGGGTCGGTCGTCGCGACGCCGCGCGCGAGAACTCCCATCTCGTGGTGTCCCTCGACCAGCGGCTCAGCAAGGCGACCCGGGGGAGGATGCCGCTCCTGCGGATCGCGGGTCTGCCCACGCTTACGCTGCACGTGCCCGGCCGCAAGAGCCGCGTCGAGCGCAGCACGCCACTGCTGTGCGCGTCGTGGCGCAACGGGTTCGTGATCGTCGGCTCCAACTGGGGCGATGCCAAGGCGCCGGTGTGGGTCCACAACCTCCGCGCCGCCGGCGAGGGTGAGGTCGCCATGTCCGTCCACGGCGTGCGGCTCAAGGTGGACGTGCGCGAGATCACGGACGCCGACCGGTCGTCGGCGTGGCGCGCCGCGGTCCGGACGTGGCCCAACTACGAGATCTACGCGAGCCGGACGACCCGGCAGCTGCCGATCTTCCACCTCACCCCGCGGCTCTGATCCCGGGGTCGGGCCAGGCTCTCGAGAAACGCCCTGGACTGTTCGATCTGCGCGGTGAGCGCGTCTTCGTCGGGGTCCACCAGGAAGACCCACTCGCGCATCGGCCTGTCCGGGTCCGGAGCACACGGCTCACCGTCGCCGGAGGCGATGATCTCGGCGAAGGCCACTCGACCCCGGCTCGTCACCCCGCGTCCGCCCCGGGCCTCCGGCCCACCATGTTGAGGGCGGTCGCGGTGAGGACCGGGTCGTCGTCCTGGTTGAGCAGGGTGGCCTTCGTGGTGAGCACCCCGCGGTCAGGCTTGCTCCGCGAGGGCCGGACCTCGACGGTCTCGCAGATCAGCGTGAGCCGGTCGCCCGGGCGCAGGGGGCGCACCCAGCGCAGTTCGTCGATCCCGGGGGAGGCCAGGCTGGCGTTGGCCGTGAGGTAGTTGTCCGCGAAGAGCCGCATCATGAGCGCGGCGGTCTGCCAGCCACTGGCGATGAGGCCACCGAACGGGCCGGCTGCCGCGGCCTCGGCGTCGGTGTGGATGCTCTGCGGGTCGTACCGCCGCGCGAACTCCATGATCTCCTCGCCGTCGACCGACTCCTCGCCGAAGCGGTAGCGGGCGCCGGGCGTGTAGTCGTCGAGGTACCGGTCGTCGATCGGGGTGCTGAAGGTGTCGAACTGCTCGTCGTTCATGGGGGAGAGTCAACCCCACCGGGCGCGGCGTCGCGCGGAATCGGCGGGCCGGGGTGCGCCGCTGTGTACGATCCGGTTAATCACGATTCGCTCAACCAGGGAGAGGGTCATGGCCTATTTCGAGCGGCTCGGGCCGGCGAGCTTCCACCCGACCGAGAACACCAGCGGCGCCTGGGACCTGTCGATGCAGCACATCGGCCCCGCGCTGGGCCTGCTGGCGCACGCGGTCGAGCAGGACCTCGCGGCGCGCCGGGACGACCCGATGGTGATCTCCCGCCTGTCCTACGATCTGCTCGGCGTGGTGCCCATGGACGTCGTCGACGTGCAGGTGAGCGTGCTGCGGCCGGGCCGCACCATCGAGCTGGTCGAGGCCACCTATGGGCACGGCGACCGGCCGGCGATCCGGCTGCGGGCCTGGCTCCAGCAGCCGCGCGACTCCTCCGCGGTGGCCGGGGACGGCTTCGACCCGCTGCCGCCGCCGTCGGAGATGGAGCCCTGGGACCCCACCACCCTCTGGCAGGGCGGTTACCTGGCCTCGGCCGAGGTGCGTCGCGACTACGACCGGCCGGGCCGGGCGCGGTACTGGGTGCGGACCGACGTGCCGCTCCTCGCGGGGGAGGCTCTCAGCCCGCTGGCCCGCGCGGTGGGGCTGTTCGACATCGCCAACGGCATGGCGGTCCGGGAGTCCCCGGCGGAGGTCGAGTACCCCAACATCGACCTCACCGCGCACCTGGTGCGCGAGCCGCGCGGGGAGTGGGTGGGCTTCGACACGCGGGTGACCTTCGGTGCGGGGGGACTCGGGCTCACTCACAGCATCCTGCACGACGAGGACGGACCCCTGGGCTCGCTGGCGCAGACCCTGACGGTCCGGACCTGACCGCTACAGCTGTCGTAGGTAGCAGAGGAGTCCGGAGCCCGAGTCGGGGTCGGTGTCCGAGAATCCGTGACGGGCGTAGAAGCGGCGGGCGTCGACGTCCTCGGTCGCCACGATGAGGTGCATCTCGTGGGCGCCCCGGGCGGCGGACTCGGATCGCGCCCGGTCGATCAGCGCGGTGCCGATCCCACGTGAGCGCTGGTCGGGGCGCACGTAGAGTTCCTCGAGCTGGGCGAGCGGCCCGTCCCAGTAGGGGGTGGGGCGCAGGGTGATCAGCCCGAACCCCACGTCGTCCCCGTCCCCGGAGGGGTCGGCGGCGATGACGGCGAGGACGTCGTCCCCGGAGAGGAGGCCGGCGAACCGGGTGCCGAGCTCCGCCACCTCCGGGACCGGGCAGTCGAACTCGGTGTTGAACGCGTGGAGGAGCCGACCGAGCGACGGCGCGTCGTCGACGCCCGCCAGGCGCACCGGCCCGGCGGGCTCTGCGCCGCCGGTCACGATCCCGACCCGAGGTCGGCGACGAGCCGTTCGGCCAACACGCGGGAGGACTGCGGGTTCTGGCCCGTGTAGACGGCGCGGTCCACCACGATGTGCGGCCGCAGGGGGAGCAGGGCCCTGGAGTACTCCACACCGGCCTCCCGGAGCCGGTCCTCGAGCAGCCACGGCGCCTTTCCGGCCAGCCCGTTGAGGGCCTCCTCACGGTTGGACAGGCCGGTCATGCGGTAGCCGGCGAACGGGGAGGCCTCCCGCCCGTCGGAGGCGGCGAGGATCGCGGCGGGGGCGTGGCACAGCATGGCGATCGAACGTCCCGCGGCGAGCCGGTCGGCGAGGAGCCGACCGGACGTCTTGTCGTAGGCCAGGTCCTCCATCGGGCCGTGGCCGCCGGGGTAGAAGACCAGGTCGTAGGCGGCGTGGTCGACGGTTTCCAGGTCGACGGGGGCGTCGAGGACCGGGGCGAGCTCGGTGAGCGCCTCCTTGATCCGCCGGGTCTTGGGCGGCAGACCCCCGAAGAGTCCGAGGCTGGTCTGGTCGACGGTGGGCGGGGTGCCGCCGGGGGTGGCGACGGTGACGTCCCACCCGGCCCTGGTGAACACCTCGTACGGGGCGAGGAACTCCTCTGCCCAGTACCCGGTGGGGTGCCGCGAGCCGTCCTTGAGGGTCCAGTGGTCGGAGGCGGTCAGGATCATGAGCACGGTCGTCATGGGCGCGAGGGTACGGGCGTGGACGCCATGCGCAACTGGTGGCGGGCCGTGATGCGGCGGCGGGGCATGATGCGGCGGAGGGGCGCCCCTGCCGCCGCAGC
>DUTZ01000263.1 GCA_012841845.1 Actinomycetales bacterium
CCGCCGGGGCGCGGACGCCGCCGCCCGTCTCCGGCCGGGCCGCCGGTGACCGTCACCCGCTCGATCCTGCTCTTCGCCCTGGCGGCGCTGCTCGAGATCGGCGGGGCCTGGCTGGTGTGGCAGGGGGTCCGCGAGCACCGCGGCTGGCTGTGGATCGGCCTCGGCGTGGTGGGCCTGGGCCTCTACGGCTTCGTGGCCACCCTGCAGCCGGACGCCAACTTCGGGCGGATCCTCGCCGCCTACGGCGGGGTCTTCGTGGCCGGCTCGCTCGTGTGGGGCATGGTCGCCGACGGCTTCCGCCCGGACCGCTACGACGTGGCCGGCGCGCTGATCTGTCTGGTCGGCGTGGGCGTGATCATGTACGCCCCCCGCTAGGCCGGCTCGGCCCCGCGGGCGCGCTCGTAGAACGCCACGGCCGCCGCGGTGGCCACGTTGAGCGAGTCCGTGCCGGGCGTCATGGGGATCGCGGCGCGCACGTCGCAGGCCCGCATCGCGTGCTCCGTGAGGCCGGGCCCCTCGGCGCCCAGGACAAAGGCGACCTTGTCGGCGTCCACGGCCCGCGCGAGCGGCACGTCCGCGGACGGGGTGAGCGCGACCGTGCGGAACCCCCGCGCCCGCAGGTCCTCCAGGGAGCGCTGCCACGTCGTCGGCGTCCCCGGCAGGTGCGCGAAGGGCAGCCGCAGGACGTGCCCCATCGACACCCGCACGACCCGCCGGTAGAGCGGGTCGCCGGTGGCGGCGCCGAAGAGCACGCCGTCCACCCCGAGCGCGGCGCAGTTGCGGAAGAGCGCGCCGAGATTCTGCGGGTCGTTGACCCCCTCGAGGACGACCAGCGTCCGCGCGCCGGCCACCACGTCGTCGACGGGCAGCGGCGCGGGCCGCTCGGCCGCGGCGAGGATGTCGCGGCTCGAGCGGAAGCCGATCACCTCGCTGATCAGCTCCTTGTCGGCGCGCAGGAACACCGCGTCGCCGGCCCGCCCGTCGGCGTCCCAGCCCTCCTCGGCGGCCTCGCGCCGCAGCTGGGCCAGGCGGGCGTCGGTGCCCAGCAGGACGTGCGGCCGGAACCGGGAGAGCAGCATCCGGCCCACCACATAGGTGCCCTCGGCGATCACCAGCCCGCGCCCGCCGGGCAGGTCGGGCCGCCGGTCGGAGTGGTTGAGGTCGCGGAGGTCGTCGAGCCGCGGGTCGGCGGGGTCGTCGACGTCACTCACCAGCACGGTCGCGCCCCTCCCCGACTCAGGCCAGCGCGTCGGTGATGGGGCCGATCGCGAAGAACACGGCGAACGCGATCGCCACGCCCCACAGCAGCGGGTGCACCTGGCGGCCCTTGCCGGTGGCGGTGGCGAGCACGACCCAGGCGATGAAGCCCACGCCGATGCCGTTGGCGATGGAGTAGGTGAACGGCATCACCACCATGGTGAGGAAGGTGGGCAGGGCCACCTCGAAGCGCCGGAAGTCGATGTTGACGATCTGCGCGATCATGAGCGCGCCCACCACGACGAGCGCGGGCGCGGCCGCCTCGACGGGCACCACCTCGTAGAGCGGGGTGAGGAACATGGCCACGAGGAACAGCGCGCCGGTGACGATGTTGGCCAGGCCGGTGCGGGCGCCCTCGGCGATACCCGCGGCGGACTCCACGAAGACGGTGTTGGACGACGACGAGGTGAGACCGCCCGCGACGGCACCGACACCCTCCACGACGAGCGCCGTCTTCATCCCCGGCAGGTTGCCGTCGGCGTCCATGAGCTCGGCCTCCTTGCCGAGACCGGTGAACGTGCCCATGGCGTCGAAGAAGTTGGCGAGCAGGAGGGTGAAGACGAAGAGGCTGGCGGCCAGGGGCCCGATGCGGGTGAACGCGCCGATGAGGTCGACCTCGCCGATGAGCGAGAGGTTGGGCAGTCCGCCGAGCGACTCGGGGATCCCCGGGACGGCCAGGCTCCAGCCGGTGGGCACGGGCTCGCCGTCGACGAACGACGGCCCGGCCTTGGTGACCGCCTCGACGATCGCCGCGACGACGGTGGTGATGACGATGCCGATGAACAGCCCGCCGCGGACCTTGCGGGCCACGAGGACACCGCACAGCAGCAGGCCCAGGACGAAGACGGCGGTCGGCCACGAGGCGATCGAGCCGTCGATGCCGAGCCCGACCGGGACGGTGGTGTTGGCGGCGTCGGGCACGCGGCGGACGAAGCCGGAGTCGACGAGGCCGATCATCGCGATGAACAGGCCGATACCCACGGCGATCGCGGCCTTGAGGTCGCCGGGGATGGCGTCGAAGACCGCCTTGCGGAACCCGCTCACGGCGAGGACGACGATGATGAGGCCCTCGATGACGATGAGCCCCATCGCCTCGGCCCACGTGACCTGCTTGGCGATGGTCACCGCGACGAGCGAGTTGATGCCCAGGCCGGTGGCGAAGGCGAACGGGTAGCGGGCGATGGCGCCGAACATCACGGTCATGACGCCGGCGGTGAACGCGGTGACGGCGGCGATCTCGGGGATCGACAGGCGGGCGCCGGTGACGTCCTCGCCCGAGCCCAGGATGAGCGGGTTGAGGATGACGATGTAGGCCATCGCGAAGAAGCTCACGAGCCCGCCGCGGACCTCGCGGCCGACCGTCGAGCCGCGCTCGGTGATGTGGAAGTAGCGGTCGAGCGCGCCGAGCCGTTGGGGCGACGGCGGGGAGTCCTGGGTGCTCTGGGTCATCGGCGGACCTTCCTGAGGCTGGCCTGAGAGGCGTGGTCGAACCGTCACAGCGTAACCGGCCCCGTCCGCTGCGGTAGCGTCGCGGGCATGACGGGGCGTGAGGGCGGGGCGGATCAGGCGGCGCGTCCCCGCGTACCCCGCATCCCGGGCTACCTGCTCGATCCGCGGCCGGTGGTCATCGTGGGCACCCTCGCCTGGACGTTCGCCCTGCTCGCGGAGATGCTCGTCGACGACGCGGACATGCACACGGTGATCCTGTGCGCGGTGGGCGTGGGCGTGGGCGCGCTCGGCACCTTCGTCTACGTCCTGCAGCGGCGGGCCGTGCTGCGCGGCAGCGAGGGCGCACAGGTCGGCCTGGACTTCGACCTCACCGACTCCGTCCGTGGCGTCGAGACCGAGCAGGACTGACCGCGCGCGACCCGCCTTCCGCCACGCCTCCCGTCTCCCGTCTCCCGTCTCCGGTCTCCCGCCTCCCCCGCCTCCATCTGCACAACACCAGCACGGCATCGGTCGAGTAACCCCCGAGCTGGTGGTGTGCAATCTGGGCAGGCGTTGTGCAAACAGGTCAGGCGGCCCGGCGGTCAGGCGGCCCCGGCGGGATCAGGCGAGGCCGGGGCTGATCAGGCCTCGCCGGGCGCGCGCTCGTCGCCGCCGTTCGCCATCGGCTCGGGATCCACCGGCTCGTCCGGGGTGTCGAGTTCGACGTGCGGGGCCGGCGGAGCCGCGGTGGGGGCAGTCGGAGCC
>DUTZ01000264.1 GCA_012841845.1 Actinomycetales bacterium
ACGCCGGGGCGATCCGGTCGGCCACCGCCCCGAGCCGGCCGTCGGCACGCACGTGCTCGAGCAGCCGCAGTTCCCCGCCCGGGACGAGGACGCGCCGGGCCTCGGCGAGCGCGGCCGGCACGTCGGGGACCGTGCACAGGACGAGGCCGAAGACCACCGCGTCGGCCTCGCCGTCCGCGAGCGGGAGCGTCTCCGCGACGGTGTCCACCACCTCGACCGGCACCGCGGCGCGGGCGGCGTACCGCCCGGCGTGGGCCCGCAGGTGCGGGTCGGGCTCCACGGCCACGACGCGCGTCACCGCGGGCGGGTAGTGCTCGAAGGTCACCCCGCTGCCCGCACCCACCTCCACCACGGTGCCGCGCAGCCCGGCGACGAGTCGGCGTCGGGAGTCGCCCAGGCCGAACCGCTCGAGCAGCGGGCTGGCCACCACCCAGCCGCGGGCGAAGAGCGAGACGTCGGTCCGGCCGGCCGTGCCGGCGCCCCGTCCGTCGTGGGACCCCTCCATGACCACCCCTGTCGTTGACGTATCAGGCATTGTGCGGATACCCTCTGGGGTATGCGAGACGAGCGGACGACCCTCGACGCCACCGGCGACGGCCTGCCCTCCTGGGGCACGGCCCTCGTCGTGGTGGCCCACCCCGACGACGAGTCGTTCGGCCTCGGTGCCATCCTCTCGACCCTCGTCGCCCGCGGGACCGCCGTGGACGTACTGTGCCTCACCCGCGGCGAGGCGTCCACCCTCCACGGCGTGGAGGGCGACCTGTCCGAGATCCGTGAGCACGAGCTCCGCGCCGCCGCCGACGCCCTCGGCGCGCGCGACGTGACCCTGCGGGACCTACCCGACGGCGGCCTCGCCGGGGTCGCGGAGGAGGTGCTCGACGGCGAGGTCGACCGGGCCGTGGCCGCGAGCCGCCCCGACGGGATCGTCACGCTCGACACCACCGGGATCAGCGGCCACCCCGACCACATCGCGGCCACGCTGGCCGCCGTCCGCGTGGCCGACCGCCACGGCCTGGGCGTGCTGGCCTGGACCGTCCCCGAGGAGCTCTGCGCCACCCTCGCCGACGAGGGCCACGCCGGGTTCGTGGGCCGGCCCGGCGCCGAGATCGACCTCACCCTGCGCGTCGACCGCACCGCCCAGCGCGCGGCGGTGGACTGCCACCCGAGCCAGGCCGTGCCCGGCAGCGTGCTGTGGCGCAGACTGGAACTCCAGGGCGACACCGAACACCTCGTCTGGCTCCGCCGTCCCTGACGCCCCCCACACTCCACCGCTTCGAAAGGACCTCCCGTGGACGCCTCCGACTGGAACGCCCGGTACCTCGCCCAGCCCGACGTCTGGGGCACCACCCCGGCCGCCCGCATCGTGGCCGAGGTGACCAACGCCGAGGACCACGGCCTCACCGTGGGCACCGCGATCGACCTCGCCTGCGGCGACGGGCGTCACGCCCGCTGGCTGGCCGCGCACGGCTGGGACGTCACCGCAGTGGACTTCTCCGAGGTGGCGATCGAGCAGGCCCGCGACAAGGACAGCGACGAGGGCCGCAGCGGCCACGTCGACTGGGTGGTGGGCGACGCCACGACCTGGTCCCCGGCCGAGCAGGTCGACCTCGTCGTCATCGGCTTCCTCCACCTGGAGCTGGACGCCCTGACGCGGGTCATCAGCGAGGCGGGCCGCTGGCTCAGGCCCGGCGGGCACCTCGTGTACCTGGGTCACGCGCCCGAGAACCTCGCGCGCGGCGTCGGCGGCCCGCAGGACCCCACCGTCCTGCCGACCGTGGCCGACCTCGCCCGCGGTGCCGCGGACCTCGAGGTGGTCTCGCTGCGCCACGACCTGCGCCCCGCCGGACAGGCCACCGCCGTGGACGTCCTGCTGCACGCCCGGAACTGGGAACGTCGATGAGCACCGCCGTCGCCTCTACGCGTGAGGAGCCGCTCCAGCGCCGGATCCTCGCGGTCCTGGTCCTGGGCCAGCTCCTCGCCGGTGCGGGCCTGGCCGCCGGCGTCACCGTGGGCGCCCTGCTCGCCGAGGACATGCTCGGCGGCTCGGCGCTCTCCGGACTGCCGGCCGCCCTGTTCACGGGCGGCTCGGCGCTGGCCGCCGTGCTCGTGGGCAAACTCTCCCAGGCCCGCGGCCGCCGGCCCGGCCTGGCCGCCGGGTTCGCCTTCGGCGCCCTCGGCGCGGTGGGGATCGTCGTGGCCACCGCCTGGGAGAACCTGCCCCTGCTGTTCCTCTCCTTTGTGATCTACGGCTCCGGCACCGCCACCAACCTGCAGGCCCGCTACGCCGGCGCCGACCTCGCCTCGCCCGCCCACCGCGCGCGGGCGCTGTCCTACGTCCTGCTCGGCACCACCGCCGGCGCCGTCGCCGGCCCCAACCTCGTCGGCCCTACGGGTGTCGTGGCCGAGGGCATGGGGCTCGCCCCGCTGGCCGGACCGTTCCTCCTCGCGGCGCTCGCGTACGGGTCGGCGGCGCTCGTCATCTCCCTGCTGCTGCGCCCCGACCCGCTGCTCGAGGCGCGCCGCCGGGCGGCCGCCGACGAGGCCGCGACGGCCCCCTCGTCGTCGTCACCGGGCTCCCCTTCCTCGCCCTCCTCCCCCTCCTCCCCGGAGGCGCCGCTCCCCGTGCCCAGCCGCATCTGGACCGGCGAGGTGATCACCGGCGTCGTGGTGATGGCGCTGACCCAGTTCGTCATGGTGGGCCTGATGACCATGACCCCGGTCCACATGCGCGCGCACGACCACGCCGTGACCGTGGTGGGGCTCGTGATCTCGCTGCACGTGGCCGCGATGTTCCTGCCCGCCCCGCTGTCCGGGTGGCTCGTGGACAAGTACGGCACCCGCGCGGTGTCGATCTCCGCCGGGATCGTCCTGCTCGTGTCCGGCGTGATGGCCGCCGTGTCGCCGCCCGAGAACACGCTGCTCATCACCATCGCGCTCATCCTGCTGGGCGTGGGCTGGAGTCTGGGGCTCGTGGCCGGCACCACCGTGCTCGCCTCCGCCGTGCCGATGGCGGTGCGCGCCTCCGTCCAGGGGCAGGCCGACGTCGCCGTGGCCCTGGCCGGCGCCGCGGGCGGGCTGCTCTCCGGCCTGGTGTTCGCGTGGATCGACTTCCGCGGGCTCGGCTTCTGGCTGGCCGCGCTCTCGCTGATCGTGGTGGCCGCCGTCCGGCCCCGGAAGGGCCGCGAGCTGCAGCGTCAGACCGTCGGGGTCTGACCGCCGCCGGACTCGACGAGCCGCAGGCACAGCCGCGTGCACTGCTCGGCGAGCTCCCCGGGCGTGCCCTCGGGGTGCTCGAGCCAGCTCTCCAGCAGGTGGTTGACCCCGCCGGCGGCGAAGCGGGCCACCCGGCGCGGCGCGACGCCCGCAACAGGGACCTGGCCGGGGTCGGTCGCGCCGTGCCGCAGGATGAGCTCGGCCACCATGTCGAGGCTCTCCACGCGGCGCCGCTCCAGGCCGGGGATCACCGCGAGGTCGGTCCGCATGATGGCGTGGATGCTCGGGTCGGCGGCGATCATGCCGAAGAACGCCGTGAGTGCGGCACGCAGCCGCGCCTCGAGATCGCCCCCCTCCCCGAGCGCCGAGGTCACGAGGGCGTCGAAGAGCTCGGCGCGGACCTCGTCCGCGACCGCCTCGACCAGGGCCTCGCGGCCCGCGAAGTGCTCGTAGAAGTAGCGGGGCTGCAGGCCCGCC
>DUTZ01000265.1 GCA_012841845.1 Actinomycetales bacterium
GGCGCGGCGGGCCCGGTCGGGGTCACAGCAGCACCCCGCCACCGCCGGTTCCGCGGCCGGAGGAGATGGCGGCGTAGGCGGCCGCCATGAGCGTGGGGTCCGGCCCCTCCATGCGGGCCGGGCGGGCCAGGCCGTCGAGCACGACCAGCCGCAGGACCCCGGAGTGGTTCTTCTTGTCCCCGGCCATGAGCTCGAGCAGGCGGGGGAAGGCGTCCTCGTCGTAGCCGGTGGGCAGCCCGAGCGCGGAGAGCACGGCGGCGTGGCGGTCGGCCGTGGCGTCGTCGAGCCGCCCGGCCAGGCGGGCGAGTTCGGCGACGAAGCACATGCCCACGCTCACCGCCGCGCCGTGCCGCCAGCGGTACTGCTCGCGGCGCTCCACGGCGTGGCCCAGGGTGTGCCCGTAGTTGAGGTTCTCGCGCAGGCCGGCCTCGAGGAGGTCCTCCCCCACGACGTCGGCCTTGACCTGCACGCTGCGCCGGATCAGCTCGACGATCGTCACGCCGGCGGGGTCGAGCGCGGCCTCGGGGTCGGCCTCGATGAGGTCGAGGATCTCCGGGTCGGCGATGAACCCGCACTTGACCACCTCGGCCATGCCGGAGATGAGCTCGTTGCGGGGCACGGTCTCTAGGGTCGCGGTGTCGACGAAGACGGCGGCGGGCTCGTGGAAGCTGCCCACGAGGTTCTTGCCGGCGTCGGTGTTGATGCCGGTCTTGCCGCCCACGGCCGCGTCGACCATCGCCAGGAGCGTGGTGGGGATGTGCACCACCCGCACGCCGCGCATCCAGGTGGCGGCGACGAAGCCGGCCAGGTCGGTGGCCGCGCCGCCGCCGAGGCTGACGATGGTGTCCTTGCGGGTGAGGCCGATCCGGCCCAGGACGTCCCAGCAGTACCCGGCCACGGCGAGGTCCTTGCCGGCCTCGGCGTCGGGGATCTCCACGCGGTGGGCGTTGACCCCCGACTCGGCGAGCTGCTCGCGCAACGCCTCCGCCGTCTCGGCGAGCGGGGGCTGGTGGAAGATCGCCAGGTTGCGGGCCGTCCGGCAGGTCTCGAGGATCTCCGGGAGCAGGCCCCGGCCGATCACCACCGGGTAGGGCGCGGCGGCCCGCACCTCCACGACGATCGGGTCGGTGCTCTGGTTCTCCGCGCTCATCTGCTCCTCGCTTCTCTGCTCGCTCATCGGGATCCCCCGCGGACTCCGCCGCCCCGGGCGTGGGGGTCGCCGGACTCCAACCGGTCCACGATGTCCGTCACCACCTTGCCGGAACTGCGCCGCTCGGTGGTCACGGTGGTCCACGCCACCTCGCGGTACAGCGGCGCCCGCTCGGTGAGCAGGGCCTGGTACCGCGCGGTCACGTCGCCACCCGAGAGCAGCGGACGGGTGGACCCTGCGGAGCGGCGGACGCCCTCGGCGACGCCGATCGTCAGGTGCACCACGCGGTGCCCGCGCAGACGCTCGCGCGTGACCTCCGAGAGGATCGCGCCGCCGCCCAGGGAGAGCACGCCGTCGACCGTCTCGAGCGCCTCGCCCACGACACGCTCCTCGATCGCCCGGAACGCGGGCTCGCCGTCGGTGGCGAAGATCTCGGGGATCGCCCGGCCCTCGAGCTCCTCGATCATCTGGTCCGTGTCGTGGAACCCCACGTCCAGCCGGCGGGCGAGCTTGCGCCCGATGGTGGTCTTGCCGGCGCCGGGCAGCCCCACGAGGACGGCGACCGGACGCGTCAGGACGCTCACGCCGGGCCCGTCTCCCCGCCCCGCACCTCGTCGTCCCAGTCGAGCCGCTCGGCGACCGCGTCGAGGTAGCCCTCGACGTTGCGGCGGGTCTCGGCCACCGAGTCGCCGCCGAACTTCTGCAGGACGGCGCGGGCCAGGACGAGCGCCACCATCGACTCGGCCACCACGCCGGCCGCGGGCACCGCGCACACGTCGGAGCGCTGGTGGATGGCGGTCGCGTCGGAGCCGTCGGACATGTCCACGGTGCTCAGTGCCCGCGGGACGGTGGAGATGGGCTTCATGGCCGCGCGCACGCGCAGCGCCTGCCCGTTGGTCATGCCGCCCTCGAGCCCGCCGGCGCGGTTGCTGCGCCGGTCCACCCCGTCGGGGCCGCGGACGATCTCGTCGTGCGCCACGCTGCCGCGGCGGCGCGCGGTCTCGAACCCGTCGCCCACCTCGACGCCCTTGATGGCCTGGATGCCCATGAGGGCCGCGGCGAGCTGCGCGTCGAGCCGCTCCTCGCCCGAGACGTGGGAGCCGAGGCCGATCGGCAGGCCGCGGACCACCACCTCGACCACCCCGCCGAGGGTGTCGCCGGCCTTCTTGGCGGCCTCGATCTCGGCGATCATGGCCTCGCCGGCGGCCGCGTCGAACGCGCGCACCGGGCTGGCGTCGATCGCCTCGAGGTCGGCGAAGGTCGGCTCGGGGCCGACGTACGGCTCGGAGGCACCGATGGAGATGACGTGGGAGAGTACCTCCACGCCGAGCACGTCCCGCAGGATCGCCCGGGCGACGGTGCCGGCGGCCACGCGGGCCGCGGTCTCCCGGGCGCTGGCGCGCTCCAGGACCATGCGGGCGTCGGTGAAGTCGTACTTGAGCATGCCCGCGAGGTCGGCGTGGCCCGGACGCGGGCGGGTGAGCAGGGCGGCGCGCGCCTTGTCGTCGATCGACTCCGGGTCGATCGGGTCGGCCGCCATGATCTGCTCCCACTTGGGCCACTCGGTGTTGCCCACCTCGATGGCGACCGGGGAGCCCATGGTGCGGCCGTGCCGCACCCCGGCGAGGACCCGCACGGCGTCGGCCTCGAACTTCATCCGCGCCCCGCGGCCGTAGCCGAGGCGGCGGCGGGCGAGCTGGGCGGCGATCTCCCCGCTCGTCACCTCGACGCCCGCGATGGCGCCCTCGACGATCGCCACGAGGGCCTGGCCATGCGATTCTCCGGCGGTGGTCCACTTCAGCACGTCGCCGATCATCCCACGTCCGCGGGCGGCGCGGCACATCAGGCCCGGGACGCCCCCGGCCGCCGGGCGCGGGCGGGGGTCGTGCCGGTGAGCCTGCGGTAGGCGTGGATGAAGCTCGACGCCTCGGCGTACCCCAGGCGCAGCGCCACGTCCTCCACCGACATCAGCCCGGTCGCGAGCATCCGCTCGGCCAGCTCGAGCCGCACCTCGTCGAGCAGGCGCTGGTAGGAGGTGCCCTCGCCCGCGAGGTGGCGGCGCAGCGTCCGGGGGCTCATCCCCAGCGCCGAGGCCACCTCGGACATCGCCGCCCCGCGCGCGAGCCGGCCGGTGATCTCCACGCGGACGCGGCTGCCCACCGGGCCCCGGGCCCGCCGCGCGGCCGCGAGATCGCGACACATCGCCTCCGCCACGGCCACCGCGGCCGGGCTGCCCTGCGGGAGCGGCCGGCCCAGGTGTGCGGCGTCGAAGGTCGCGACGATCCCCTCGTCGTCACTCTCCGACGGAGCCACCCCGAGACGCGCGCCGTACGCCTCGAGCGTGGGGGCGGGGCGCCCGCCGCCGAAGGCGACGGAGGTGAAGGGCAGCCCGCCGGGGACGAGTTCGCCGAGGACCGAGTGGATGGCGAACAGGTCGCGATCCACGAGGACGTCGCGGACGTCCGGCGGGAGCGCCGCGCCGTCCAGCCGCACGACGACCCGGCCCCCCGCCACCCGGACACCGATCGTGCTGAAGATGTAGCTCAGGTCGATGAAGCGCAGGGTGAGCGCGATGACCTCGCGCAGGGTGGGGCTCGCGAGCAGCGCGTAGCCGAGGATCCCGAACGTCGTGAGGCGGTACGCGGCACCCACCTCGGCGGCGAGGGCCGGACGGTCACCCACGGCGGCGCGGAGGTTGCGGATCGCCGTGAGCTCCTGGCCCGGCGCGACGAGCAGGTCGGGGCTCGCCAGGTCCCCCGGCCCCAGGCCGACCCCCCGCAGCACCGTCCCGGCCTCCACCCCGAGGCGGCCCCCGGCCTCGACGAGGACCGCGATCCCGGTGGCCGAGCGCGGGAAGTCCCAGTGCCGCACCGCGGGGCCGTCCCAGGAGATCATGGCCGGAATTATGGATTATTCGGCCGCCAATGTCTGCCGCTCACGCCCCTCGCGGCTCTACCGTCGGGGGATGACGACCACTCCCCACCCCGCCGGGGCCTCCCCGGCCGACCCCGTCCGCCGCCGGCCGCGCGTCCTCGTCATCGGTGCCGGCTTCGGGGGCCTCGGCGCCGCCTACGAGCTCACCCGCGACGGCCTGGCCGAGGTCACGATCCTCGAGAAGGCCGACGACGTGGGCGGCGTCTGGCGCGAGAACACCTACCCCGGCGCGGCGTGCGACGTGCCCTCGAACCTGTACTCGTACTCGTTCCACCGCAAGACGGACTGGGGGCGCCGCTACGCCGAGCAGCCGGACATCCTCTCCTACATCCGCGAGACCGCCGACAGGTTCGGTCTGCGCGACCTCGTCCGCACCGGCGTCGAGGTGACCGCGGCCGAGTTCAGCGAGGACACCGCCACGTGGACGGTGCACACCGCCTCTGGCGAGACCTACGAGGCCGACGTGCTCGTGCCGGCCGTCGGCCAGCTCTCCCGGCCCGCGCTGCCCGCGATCCCCGGCCTGGACACCTTCGGCGGGCCGTCCTTCCACTCCGCGCAGTGGCGGCACGACGTGGACCTGACCGGGCGGCGCGTCGCGGTCCTCGGCACGGGGGCCTCGGCCATCCAGTTCGTGCCGCGTATCCGCGAGGTCGCGGGGCACGTCACCGTCTTCCAACGTTCCGCGCCGTGGGTGGTGCCCAAGCCCGACCGCGCCTACACCGACGGCCACCGCGCCGCCTTCGCCCGCGTGCCCGGCCTGGTCACCGCCATGCGCGGGACGATCTGGGAGACCACCGAGCTCATCGGCCTGGCGCTCACCTCGGTCCGCCCGCTGGCGCACATCCTCACCGGGCTCGCCCGGGCCAACCTCCGGCTCACGGTGCGGGACCCGGAGCTGCGCGCCGCCCTCACCCCCACCGAGCCGATCGGCTGCAAGCGCATGCTGTTCAGCAACGAGTGGTACCCGGCGCTGGCGAAGGAGAACGTCGACGTGGTGACCGACGCGATCACCGAGGTGGTCCCCGAGGGCGTCCGCACCGCCGACGGCCGGCTGCACTCCGCCGACGTCCTCGTCTACGGCACCGGCTTCAAGGCCACCGAGTTCCTCGCCCCCATGACCATCCGCGGACGGGGCGGCCGCGACCTGCACGAGCAGTGGAGCGACGGCGCCCGCGCCTACCTCGGCATGGCGGTGCCGGGCTTTCCCAACATGTTCGTCGTCTACGGCCCCAACACCAACCTCGGCAGCAGCTCGATCATCCTCATGATGGAGCAGCAGGCCCGCTACATCCGCCAGCTCGTCGAGGTGCTCGCCCGCTCCGAGCGGCGGGAGGCCCTCGAGGTGCGCCCCGAGGTCGACCGGGCCTACGACGCGGAGATCATGTCCCGTCTCCACGACTCCGTGTGGAGCGACTGCGACTCCTGGTACCGCGTCGACTCCGGGCGGATCACCACCAACTGGCCGGGGCTGGTCCACGAGTACCAGCGCCGCACCCGGACCGCCGACCCGGCCGACTACGCCCGGCTCGCCCCGCGCCGCGCCGACGCACCGTCCCCCGAGCCGTCCGCGACCTGACCGCC
>DUTZ01000266.1 GCA_012841845.1 Actinomycetales bacterium
CGCGGCGGCGTGAGCCGCCGGGGGGTGGATACGCTACCGGGACGGACCACCTCGAGAACGCGGGACCGATGACCTCTCCACTGGACGCGCGCCTGCGCGCGGCGCACGCGACGTTCCTCGCCGACCGGCCCCCGGGCGCGGACGAGGACGTGCACATGCTCGCGCCGGTGGTGGACCACGTCATCGAGCGCTGCACGCGGCCCGGCGACCTCGTGATGGACCCCTTCGCCGGGTTCGGCACCACCCTCGCCCGCGCGGTCGCGCTGGGGCGACGCGCCCTCGGGGTGGAGCTGCTCGGCGATCGCGTCGCCTACCTGCGCCGCCGGGTCCCGGCCGCGCAGGTCCTCGAGGGCGACGCGCGGGACCTGCTCCGGGTGCTCGACGGCGCCTCGCCCGGGGCGACCCGGGACGGCGCCGCACTCGTCCTCACCTCCCCGCCGTACATGACCGCCACCCACCACGACGCCGACCCGCTCACCGGCTACGAGGCCGGCGGCGGCGACTACGCCCGCTACCTGCGCGAGCTCGGCCGGGTGGCGGCGCAGTGCGCGCGGGTCGTGGCGCCGGGCGGCCACGTGGTGTGGAACGTGGCGGACATCCACCACCGCGGGGTGACGACCCGGCTGATCGACGACTGCGCGCGCGTCCTCGGCGCCCACCTCACGCCGGTCGGGGTCACGGAGATCGTCTGGGACCGGCTCCCCCACGACCTCGTGGCCGACGCCCTCCTCGTCTTCCGCCGGGGGCCGCGGCCGCGAATTTAGGTCAACCTAACTTCCCCGGTACGATCGGTGATCGTGTCCGAGAATGCCATGAGCGCGGTGCCCCAGAGCGTCGTCGACCACGCCGCGCTCCCCGGCCCGGGCGGGCGCCGGTCGCGGATCCCCGCGGTCGACGCGCGGTGGTGGACGCTCAAGGTGGCGCTCTCGCAGCGCCCGTGGAGCTTCGTGGCCTCCGCGGCGATGGCCGTGGTCTTTGTGAGCAACGGGATCACGCCCGTCGTGGTGGGCCGGGCGGTCGACGACGCCGTGGCCACCTCGTCCCTCGACCGGCTGTGGTTCTGGATCGCCGTACTCGGCTGCGTGTTCGTGGTGGCGATTGCCGCCAACTGGACGGCGCGGCTCATGCTCATCCGGTCTCAACAGCTGGTGAGCCACGACCTGCGCACGCTGGTCACCGACCGGATCGGCGACCCCCGCGGCTTCGCCGGCCGGGACCGGACCGCGGGCGGGCTGCTCTCCGTGGCCTCGGCCGACACGAACCGGGTCGGCGAGGTCGTGATGATGACGGTCATGCCCGTCGCCGAGGCGGCGGCCATCACCTACGGCGCGGTGATGATGTACACGATCAACCCCTGGCTGAGCCTGGGCACGCTCCTCGGCGGACCGCTGCTGGTGGTGGTCGCGCTGCGGGTCGCCCGTCCGCTGCAGCGGCGCTCGGTGGCCCGCCAGCGGGCCGTCGCCGAGGCCGCCGCGACCGCGACCGACGTGGTGCAGGGGCTGCGCATCCTCAAGGGTCTCGGCGCCATCGTCACCGTCCGCGGGCGCTACGACGCGGTGTCCGACGAGGCCTACCGCCGGACGGTGGACGCCACCGCGGCCGAGGCGCGCCTCAACGCCGCGACCGAGGCGGCCGGAGCGCTGTTCGTGGTGGTTCTCGGCCTCGGTGCCGGCGCCCTGGCGGTCAACGGGCAGGTGACGATCGGCCAGCTCATCACGGCGGTCGGGCTCACCCAGTTCCTCGTGATGCCCATGACCATGTTCGGCCGCAACCTCGCCTCCCGCTGGGCCTCCGCCGAGGCCTCCGGCACCCGCATACGCGAGGTGCTCGCCGCGGACTTCGAGCGCACCGCGGAGGACGACGCCGAGCGCGCCGACCGCGTCGTCGGAGCGCTGCCCGCGGGCCTGACCGTGATCGGCGGCGCCGACCCGGAGCTCATCGGTCGCCTGGAGTCACTGCCGCGGACCCGCGTGATCGTGGCCCCGCACGCCGCCGACCTCTTCGACGGCACCGTGGCCGACAACGTCCACCCCGACCGTGCCACCGCCGAGCGCGCCCTGGAGGCCGCCTGTTGCGGGGACATCCCGGGCGGCCCGGACAAGCGCGTCGGCGAGAACGGGCGCATGCTCTCCGGCGGCCAGCGCCAGCGCGTGGCCCTGGCCCGGGCGCTCGCCGCCGACCCGGAGGTCCTGGTCCTGCAGGACCCCACCACCGCCGTTGACTCCGTGACCGAGCAGCGGCTCGCCGAGAACGTGGCCCGCCACCGCGGCGACGCGCCCACGCTCGTGCTGACCGAGGCCCCCGCGTGGCGTTCCGTGGCGGCGACGCTCCTCCACGTGGACGACCTGTCGGCACTCCTCGCGGACGCCGGGGCGGAGGTGGGCCGGTGACCTCGTCGTCGTCCCCCGTCCCGGCCCGGGTCCCGGCCACCGCTCCGGTCCCCGCCCCCGACAAGCCGGACACCGCGCTGCGGTTCCCGCTGGCCACCCCCGGCCAGGTCCGGCGCGAGGTGGCCCGCCAGCTGGCCCGGGTCCCCCGCGCGCGTGGGCTCCTCCTGCTCGCCTTTGTGCTGCTGAGCCTCGGCGCGTATGCGAGCGTGCTGGTCCCGCAGCTCATGGGCCGGATCGTGGACCTGGTGACCGGCGAGGCCACCACCCCGTTCTGGCAGCTCGCGGCGGCGCTGGTCGGCGCGGCGCTCGCCGGTGCCG
Organism: Actinomycetales bacterium; assembly: GCA_012841845.1. Taxonomy (GTDB): domain Bacteria; phylum Actinomycetota; class Actinomycetes; order Mycobacteriales; family Mycobacteriaceae; genus Dietzia. The sequence goes on from DUTZ01000266.1 coordinate 2,709, forward strand.
CCCTGAGCGCGGCCGGCTTCTACCTGGTGGCGCGGATCGCCGAGCGGGTGATCGCGAACCTGCGGCAGGACATGGTCGGCACCGCCCTGGGGCTGCCCACACACCGGGTCGAGGACGCCGGCAGCGGCGACCTGGTGAGCCGCTCCACCGACGACGTCGCCGAGCTGTCCTCGGCCGTCACCGAGACGGTGCCGATCCTGTCGAGCTCGGTGTTCACGCTCGCCGCCACCGTCGTGGCGCTGTCGACCGTGGACTGGCGGTTCCTGCTCATCCCGCTGGTCGTGGCCCCCGTCTACTACCTCGCCGCGCGGAACTACCTCGGTAAGGCGCCCGAGCGGTACGCCGCGGAACGCGCCGCGATGGCCGAGCGCGCGCGCCGGGTCCTCGAGGCGATCCGCGGCCGCGCCACCGTCCGGGCGTTCTCGATGGAGGACCGCGTCCGGACGGACATCGGGAACGCCTCGTGGGACGTGGTGGTCAAGGCCGTGCGGGCGCGCACCACGATGCTCGTGCTCAACGTCTGGATGCTCGTCGCCGAGTTCGCGATGCTCACGCTCGCGCTGCTCGTGGGCTACCACCTCGTGGGCGGCGGCGCGGTCTCGGTGGGCGCGGTGACCGGGGCGGTGCTCATGATCATCCGCCTGCGCGGCCCCCTCAACATGCTCATGCGGGTGCTCGACGTGGTGCAGTCCGGGTACGCCTCGCTGGCGCGCGTCGTGGGCGTGGTCGTGGATCCCCCGGTCCCCGTCCCCGACAGCGGCGTCGACGCCCCGCGGGGCCGCGCCGAGCTGCGGGGGGTGAGCTTCGGCTACGGCGGCTCGTGGGCGATCCGCGACGTCGACCTGGCGATCGCGCCGGGCGAGACCGTCGCGCTCGTCGGGGCGTCCGGGGCCGGCAAGACCACCGTCGCCGCGCTGCTGGCCGGCCTCCTCGTCCCCGACCGCGGCGAGGTGCTGGTCGACGGCCACCCCGTCTCCGAGCTCTCCGACCGCGAGCGCATCGCGCGCCTGGCCACCGTGAGCCAGGAGGTCCACGTGTTCTCCGGAACGCTGCGCCAGGACCTCGCGCTGGCCCGGCCCGACGGCACCGACGCCGACCTGCTCGAGGCCCTGGACCGGGTGCACGCGCGCCCGTGGTTCGACCGGCTGCCCTCCGGCCTGGACACCGTGGTCGGGGCACAGGGCGTGCATCTCGAGCCCGTGGCCGCCCAGCAGCTCGCGCTGGCCCGGATCCTCCTGCTCGACCCGGCGATCGTCATCATGGACGAGGCCACCGCCGAGGCCGGGTCCGCCGGTGCCGGCGCACTCGAGGCCGCGGCGGACGAGGTGACCCGCGACCGGTCCGCACTCGTCGTGGCCCACCGCCTGGACCAGGCCGCGCGCGCCGACCGCGTGGTGGTGATGGACGCCGGCCGCGTGGTCGAGCAGGGCACGCACGACGAGCTCGTGGCCCGCGGCGGCAGCTACGCCCGGCTGTGGGAGGCGTGGAGCGCGGGGCGGACGGCCTGACCGGGCGACCCCGGTTCGCGGTCGGCCCGTCAGCCGCCCGTGACGCCGACGTGCCCCACCGCCGCGAAGATCGCAAACCCCAGGAGACAGGCCCCCATCACGAGGCCGACATGACCACTCGTCGTCGTCTCCCCCGTTCGGAACCAGGGCTTGTCGAAAAGCGCGTCGAGCCCCACGACGAGGATCAGGGCGAGCACGGCGGGCGCCGGGTAGTCCAGCAGGAAACTCAGGCCGAACACGTGCACGGTCGCCACCATGCCCACCCAGAACGCCACCCAGCGGTCATGCCCGCCCCGCCGCAGGTGCCGCACCACCAGGGTGGCGGCGGCGACCTCCACCACCAGGAGGCCCCAGAACCAGACCGGGTTCCTCACGTGCGCCCCGGACTCGTCGCCGCGCAGCAGGAGGTCGTAGCCGAAGTAGCAGGTGAGCGCCAGGCTCGCGACGGCCCCGAGGACCATCCACACCCGGGTCCGCGGCGGCGGGCTCGTCAATCCCCAGAGGAACCAGACCAGGGCGAGAAGACCGAACCAGGCGACCGAGAACACCTGATCGACGGGGTGTGGCGCGACCATGGTGTCCGACTATCGCAGCCGCCGGGCCCGTCGTGGTGGGGCTTCCTGTCGACGGTGACGCGCTCAGGGGGCCGGTGTGAGCTCGAGCAGCCGCCCGCCCTCGCCGTCCTCGAGCACCCAGATCGCGCCGTCCGGCGCCTCGGCAAGCGCCCGGATCCGCTCCCCCATGTCCCACTTCTGCGCCACCGTCGCCCGCTCGCCGTCGAGTTCCACCCGCACGATCGTCTGCCCCGAGAGGCCACCGAGCAGGGCGCTGCCGCGCCATCCGGGGAAGCGGTCGCCGCCGTAGACGAGCAGGTTTCCCGGGGAGATCGAGGGCACCCAGTACGCGGCCGGCGCGCGGAAACCGTCGCCCTCGGCGTGGTCCGGGATGGCTCCACCGTCGTAGTGGACGCCCATCGAGGCCTCCGGCCACCCGTAGTTCTCCCCGCCCTCGAGCAGGTTGAGCTCGTCACCGCCCCGGGGCCCCATCTCCGAGACCCAGATCGCGCCTGTGGGGTCCTCGGCGATGCCGAGGGGGTTGCGGTGTCCGATCGTCCACAGCTCCTCCGCGGCGCCGCCCTCGCCCGCCCACGGGTTGCCCGGCGCCGGGTCGCCGTCGAGGGTCAGCCGCACGACCGTGCCGAGGTTGGTGCCCGTGTCCTGCGCGGGGTCCATCTCCTGCCGGTCGCCGGAGGTCACGTAGAGGTGGTCGCCGGACACGAGCATCCGCAGCGCGAAGTGCCCGTTGCCGGCGGCGGGGTCCTGTTCCCAGATCACCTCGGGCGGGGAGAGTTCGGCGGTGTCGACGTCGAGGGTGCTGCGCCCCACGACGCCCTGGGCGCCGTCGGGGTGGTCGCGCACCCAGCTCACGTAGACGGTGCCGTCCTCGGCGAAGCCGGGGCCGGGGAGGACGTCGTGCATGCCGCCCTGGCCCTCGTGGACCACCTCCGGCGCGCCGGAGACCTCGGTGACCTCGCCCGTCTCCCGGTCGCGGAGCTTGAGCGCGCCCCCGCGCTCGGAGACGAGCAGGTACTCGGTGCCGGGCAGGAAGCGCATCGCCCAGCCCTCGTCGAACGTGCCGTGCTCGGTGACGCGGAAGTCCTCGGCCGTGGCGGCGGGGTCGGGGTGTCCGGCCGGTTCGGCGGGCTCGGGGTCGGCGGCGCAGGCGGCGACGACGAGGGCCGGGCCGACGAGCGACACGAGGGCGAGGAGACGGCGCATGCCCGCAGGGTAGCGGCCTGTCCGGAGGGTCAGGCCGGATACGTGGCGAGGAACTCGTCGGGCGGAAGCGGGCCGCCGAGGTGGACACCCAGCGCGTGGGTCGCGCCGACGTCGCGGACCGCGTCGAGAACCTGCTCGGTGGAGACGCTCCCGGCGACCGTCGGCATCCCGAGCTCGTCCGCGAGCCGCACCACCGAGCGGACGACGCTGCGCTCGACGAGTCCGTCCACCATCCCCTCGACGAACTCGCCGGCGATCGTGACGATGTCGGGGTCGAGCTCCACGAGGGACCGGTACGGATCGCAGCTGGTGCCGAACTCCCCGACGGACAACAGCACGCCGCTCCGGTGCAGCGCACGCCGGAACGCGACGGCGGCGTCGGGGTCCTCGAGCGCGCCCGGCTCGGCGAGGACGAGCACCAGCGTCCCGCGTGGCACCCAGTGGCGCTCGCGCTCGGTGGCGACCACGCGGGCGACCTCCTCCGAGCCGACGGACTGCGCCGAGAGGCCGAGGGAGAGCAGGAATCCGGGACGTGCCCGCTGCAGCCCCGGCAGCAGCGCGATCCCCTTGCGCAGGACGAGGGCGTCGAGTCGGGGCCCGAGCCCGGCCCGCTCGGCAGCCGCGATCAGGTCGCCGGTCGCGAGCGTGGGGCCCGGGGGCGCGCCTCGGACGAGGGCCTCGGCCCCGATGACGCGCCCGGTCGCCACCTCCACGATGGGCTGTAGCTCCAGGGTCACCGCCCCGGCGTCGAGGAGGTGCTCGACACCATCGCGACGGGCCCGCGGGGTCACGAGCCGCTC
>DUTZ01000018.1 GCA_012841845.1 Actinomycetales bacterium
AACGAGCCGTTGGCCGCCGAGCTGGGGCTGGACCCCGCCGCGCTGCGCGGCGCCGACGGCGCCCGGTTCCTCGTGGGCAACGCGGTGCCCGAGGGTGCGCGGCCGGTGGCGCAGGCCTACGCCGGCCACCAGTTCGGCGGCTACTCGCCGCGGCTCGGCCACCTCCGCGGCGGTCCAGGGCAGTGCCAGCTCGGGGAACTCGTCGGCGTACCGGGAGCCGAGCGTCGGGGCGGTCGGCGAGGAGGTCATGCCCCGACCATACGGACGTGCGCGCGGGACGCGACCGCGCGAACCGCTAGGTCGCGGCAGGGCGCCGCAACGCCGCGAGGCCGGCACGGACGATCGACTCAGCCCCGGTGTCGTGGACGGCATGCAGGCGGGAGTACGTCGGTGCCAGGGTCCGGTCCACCGGCGCCGAGCGCTCACCGTGGACGGCCGACGAGGTGAGGGCACTACCGACGACGAAATTCGACATCGCGTACGCGGTGGACAGCGGATCGTCGTCGCCCTCCAGGACGAGCAGCTCGCAGAGCCGCTCCGACAACCTCAGGTAGTGCGGCCCCCGGGGCGCGCGCAACCCCACCACGATCGCCGCCCAGGGGTGCCGGGACAGGTGGTGGAACCACGTGAGCATGAGCGCCCGGGGGTCCTCGGCGGCCCAGTCGACTCCCGGATCCCGCCCGAGGGCGCTGTCCAGGGCGAGATCGAGCATGTCGTCGACCGACCCGATCCGCGAATAGAGGCTCGCGGCGGCAACCCCCACTCGCTCCGCGACCGCCCGGGCCGTCACCGCCCGAACCCCGCCCTCGTCGAGCAGCGCGATCGCCTCACGAGCGATGTCCGCCTCCTCGATGGCCCGCACTCGCCGAACAGGCCGCCTGCGCTCCCAGTAGCTCATGCGTCCATGGTATCCCTATCCGAACAATGTTAGCTTAGAGGGATGACGAACACCTTCCACCTCCCGTTGCACGACCACCGCGCCAGGCTCCGCCCCCTCCGGCCGGCGGATGCCGCCGCGTTCGCCGAGGGCACGGCGGATCCCCGGGTCAGGGAGTACGCCCATCTGCCCGAACCCCACTACACACCCGAATCGGTGACGGCGATGATCCGCGACGTGACCGACCCCGGACTCGAGCGAGGGGACCTCGCCGTCCTCGCGATAGCCGACGCGACGACCGACGCCTTCGCGGGAAGCCTGGTCCTCTTCGACATCTCCGCCCACGGCGCCGAGGTGGGATTCTGGTTGCACCCTGCGCACCGTGGCGCCGGGCTGGCGGTCGCGGCACTCGACCTCGCTGTCCGCCTCGCACGGAAGAGCGGTCTCCCCGTGCTCACCGCACGGACCGCGCCCGCCAACGCCGCCTCGCGGAGTGTCCTCGAGCGAGCGGGGTTCACCTGGACGGACACGGTGCCCGGCCGCACCCCGTCCGGGGCGGAGATCGACCTGCACCACTACCGACTCCCGATCGCGATGACGGGCTGAGACCCGCCGGCGTCTCAGCCGTCGTCTCCCGGCCGAACCAGCCCGGATTCGTACCCGATCACGACGAGCTGGGCACGGTCCCTGGCACCCAGCTTGGCGAGGAGCCTGCTCACATAGGTCCGTGCGGTGGCAGGACTGATGTAGAGGCTCGTCCCGATCTCGGCGTTGGTCTCTCCCAGTGCGACCCGGGCAAGCACCTCCCGCTCGCGGTCGGTGAGCGGTTCGAGCAGCTCCGGTCGGATCCCCGACGTGAGTCGGTCGCCGAGGTGCCGCATGATCGTCCCGGCGATCGACGGCGAGAGCAGGGACCCACCCGCCGCGACACTCCGGATCGCCGCCCGGAGCTGAACGGGGGCGATGTCCTTGAGCAGATAGCCGGCGGCTCCCGCCCGCACCGCGGCGAGGACGTCCTCGTCGTCGTCGAAGGTCGTCAGGACGAGCACGCGCACATCACGGAGGGCGTCGTCCACGACGATCTCCCGGGTGGCCGCGAGGCCGTCGAGCCGCGGCATGCGGAGATCCATGAGGACGACGTCCGGCCGGTGACGGCGGGCCATCTCGAGACCCGCCCGACCGTCGGCCGCCTCTCCCACCACCTCGATGTCGCCGTCGTGCTCGGCGAGCGAACGTAGACCGGTACGCACGAGTTCCTGATCGTCGACGAGGAGAACGCGGATCATGATCGCGGCTCCGCCGGGATGACCGCCTCGACGGTGAAGCCCCCGCCGGGCCCGCTCGCGGTCTGGACGGTTCCGCCGAGCAACCTCACGCGGTCTGTCATCCCGCTGAGCCCGAACCCGGTACTCCCGGCCCCTGAGACACCCCGGCCGTCGTCCTCGACGACGACCCGGAGGACGTCGCCATTCCTCGCCGCCCGGACGCGGACCGTCGAGGCCTCTGCGTGGCGCAGCACATTGGTGAGCGCCTCCTGGACGATGCGGAACGCGGCCGCGTCGACGGCAACGGGCACCGACCCGGGCGAGAGGGTGACGTCCGAGCGCACGCGGATCGCCGCCTCTTCGATCCGCGTGACAAGGCTGTCCAGGTCGCTCCGTGAGGACAGGACGCGGACCTCGTGTCGAGTCGGATCCGATCGCAGGATCCGCACGAGCCGGCGAAGCTCCTGCAGCGACCGCGTGCTCTGCTGCCGGATCCGTTCTATCGCCGTGGCCACCGTCTCGTCGTCGCGGCCGACGGCCTCGGCCCCGACCCCCGCGTGCAACGCGATCACCGACAGATCGTGCCCGAGAGTGTCATGGAGTTCACGAGACAGGTCCTCTCGTTCGCGCCGGATGCGGAGCTCGACCTCTCTCTCGTGCTGTGCTGCCGTCAACTCGGCGATCTCCCGTTCCCGAGCGGCGCGCACTGCCCTCGCCCGGCTCCCGTACCCCAGAGCTACCGCCGCGGCGACCAGTGCCGCGTTGGACATCGTGTCGGTGCCCAGGACGTACCCCGGCGACGGCAGCGCCTCGCGGAGCCGGAAGTACAGGGAAGCCACGAGGACGACCACCCCGGCGCCCACCGCCCACCGGGTCAGTCCCGCCTCCGCGGTCGAGTACAGCGCGGCGAAGACGGGTAACGCGACACCGATGGGAGGGTGATCGAGTGCGTAGTAGGCGAACGTCCCCAGCACGCTGAGTGTCAGCACGGTGATCGGCATCCGGCGACGCAGCATCAGGACTGCGCCGAACCCGACCGCGAAGAGGTAGGGCACAGGATCCGGTGGGAAGCCGCCCCCCATCTGCGAGATGGCCACGACGCCGACGAGGACCACCGCCGTCACACCGGACACGACGAGATCGATGTGTCCGGGTCGGCAGGCCGCCCCAGTCGTCGTCATGCCCGACTTCCCGTCATGAGTCCAGAGTAGGAGCCAGGGGCCGCCAGGGCAGTCGTCCGTGAGCGACCCCGGTTGTCGCCCACCGACGTAACCGAGCGTCCTCGTGACGAGACGACGATCGAGACTCACGACCGATGACCCCGTCTTCGCCCGCCCATAGCGTCGCCACCATGACCACCACCACGCAATCCGTCAGCTGGCCGCTCGTCCTCGGGCTCGGGGCGTTCGCGTTGATCCGACCCGTGACCCGGATCGTCGCGACACAGCTCGCGGTCGATCTCCCGACCCTCGTCCCCCTCGCCCTCACGGTTGTCATCACCACGGTGTGGGTCGCCGTGGTCGGCCTCGGGCGGACGTCCTCGCCCGTGCTCACCCTGCTCTTCAGCGGTCTGACCTATGCGCTGCTCTCGCTCGTCGTGAGCGGAGTGGTCTCACCGATTCTCGACGGGGAGCTCCGGGGACCGCTGGCGTCCCCGGCTGCCATCATCCCGTTCCTCGCTCTCAACGCGGGGTGGGGGCTCCTCGCCGGGTTCCTGGCGCTCGGCGTCCAGCGCGCTCGGGACGCCCGCGGGGGCGCGGGGCCCCGGACCCGTCCGGAGGAATGGTGATGACACTCCTGCGGACTGCCGGCATCGGACTCCTCGGCCTCCTCGGCGGTGTCCTCTTCGCGATCGTCGCCCAAGACGTCCTGGCCACCACGGTCATCGGAGACAGTCCCGTGTCCGCCGGTCTCGCGGTGACCCTGGCAACCCTGACCCCGGTGTGTGCGCTGCTCGGCATGGTGACGGCGATCGGCATCGATCGCGGCCGTAGGCGACGGACGCAATCGCCACGGGCGGACGACGGCCGTCACGACTACCCCAGGATTCCCCGCTCGTAGGCGATCGCGACCGCCGCGGCGCGGTCCCCGACCCCGAGTTTGTCGAAGATGTGCCCGAGGTGGGTCTTGACCGTGGCCTCGCTGACGAACAGTTCGTCAGCGATGGTCCGGTTGGATCCGCCCCGGGCCACGAGCACCAGGACCTCCCGCTCACGCGCGCTCAGCGAGGCGGATCGGCCGGGATCGCGGACGTGCAAGGCGAGTCGGGAGGCCACGGCCGGGGACAGGACCGTCTCCCCCTCCGCCGTCGCCCGGACCGCCGCCACCAGGTCCTCCGGGAGGGCGTCCTTGAGCAGGTAGCCGGTGGCACCGGCCTCGATGGCCGCCACCGTGTCCGAGTCGGTGTCATAGGTGGTCAGGACCAGAACGGCAGAGTTCACGCCCCTGCACCGCAGCTCCCTGACCGCCTCGACACCGCCGAGTCCCGGCATGCGCAGGTCCATGACGACGACGTCGGGCGAGAGAGCGGCGGCCATCTGCACGGCGGTCGCGCCGTCCGCGGCCTGCCCCACGATCTCGACGTCGTCGGCGGCGGAGAGGGTGGCCGCCACCCCGTCGCGGACGACGGGGTGGTCGTCGACCACCAGGACGCGTATCGACCGGGTCACGCCACCCGCCCCTCCACCGCCGGGAGGCGGACGGACACCGCGGTGCCCGAACCCGGCGTCGACTCGACGTCGAGCACCCCGGCCAACCGTTCCGCCCGGCCCCGCATCCCGCGCAGCCCGAAGGAGTCGGAGCGGCCCGCGTGGGATCGATCGAACCCCACGCCGTCGTCACGCACGTCGAGCGCGACCTCCTCGTCGAGGTAGGTGAGCGTGACGCCGACGCGGTGGGCGTCGGCGTGTCGGGCGACGTTGGCCAGTGCCTCCTGTGCGACCCGGAGCAGCGTGGCCTCGACCTCGGGGTGGAGCGGTCGGGAATCCCCGGTCACCACGACGGCGATCCGTGGCCGGTGGTGGGCGGACCAGTCCTCCACCAGCGCGGAGACCGCCTCCTCGAGCGAGTTCCGGCTGAGACGGGTGGGCGACAGGGCCAGCACCGAGCGGCGGGCCTCGACGAGGGCCTCCCGGGCCAGCTCTGTGGCGCGGTCGAGGCGGCGGTCCGCATCCTCCGCGTCGCCCTCCTGCACCGCCTGGAGCTGGGCCAGGATGCCGGCCAGTGACTGGGCGATGGTGTCGTGGATCTCGCCGGCCAGGCGGCGCCTCTCCTCCTGCACACCGGCATCTCTGGCCTGCGCGACCACCGTGTCCTGCAGCGCCGCGTTCTCCGCGAGCGCCCGCTCGAGGTCGGCGTTGGCCTGCTCCAGGCCGCTGATCGCGGCGGCCCGCTCGTCACTGGTCCGGGCGGTCTGCTGCGCGTACCGACTCAGCATGTGGGCGAGGCCGAGATTCAGGGCGAACAGCACCACGAAGAGCGCCAGGCCGCTCCACGAGCCGGGCGGGAAGCCCCCGGACTGCCCCGCGGCCATGGTGAACGCGACCACCCCGAACGCGGCGACCTGGCCCCGGCCGCGGAAGGCGTCGGCGGCGTCGAGGAAACCGATCCAGGCGAAGATGCAGAACAGCGGGTTGAGCAGGGTGAGCGCCAACGCGAGGGCACTCCGGACGACGAAGTGGGCCGCGATCCCTCGCCCGTCGGTCGCCGCGGGCGGGCGGGCGAGGTGTCGGCCGAGCCACGCGGCCGTCACCACGACCAGGACGAGCTGGGCGACCAGCCGGGGCGCCGGGGAAAGGGAGCCGGTCGCGGGACCGGTCGCCAGGGCGACGACCGTCGCGAGCGCGAGGAGGACCAGCGGGAGCAGGCGGAGCCACCTCTCCCCGTGTCGTCGCGTGTCTCCCCGGGAGGTCACGCCCTCCACTGTCTCACTCCCACCGGAACGTGCGCACCGCGACGAACGACAGGACCGCTCCCCACACCGCGATCACCAGAAGGTGAACGGGATCGGGGAATCCGCCGTCCACCGCCTGGGTCATCGCCTCGGCCGCCGCGCTGAGCGGGGTCCAGGCGAGCACCTCGCGCAGCGCCTCGGGCATGGCCTGGACCGGCAACCAGACGCCGGAGGTGAACATGGCGACAAAGAAGACGACGGTGCCGACGGCCGTCCCGACCCGACCGGTGGGGGACAACGCGGTGAGGGCCGCGCCGATGGAGAACGCGGCGACCAGGGTGAGGAGGTAAGCGAGGACGTACCCGGACCACGAGTGCGGGAAGGGCGTACCGAACGCCAACCGGCCCACGACGAGGGCGAGAATCGACGACCCCACCACGGCTGCGGTGTGCAACGCCACCTGGGCGAGGAGGATCGACGAGGCCCCTACAGGTGTCGTGCCGAGCCTGCGTAGGACACCGGACTCGCGGTAGGCGAAGACGACGGGCGGCATCGCCATGATCGCCGCCATGATCATCGACAGGAGGATCGCGGTCGGCACGTAGAGGTCGATGACGCTCATCCCGCCCAGCGCCGGGTCATCACGGCGGAATCCCGGGATCGCCCCGAGGATGCACAGCAGCGCCGTGGGGAACAGCAGGATCCAGAACAGCGAGCCCCATTCGCGGCCGAACAGTCTGGCCTCGGTCCGCAGAACGGCGGCGTGCGCAGGGTTGATATGGGTGGTCACGAGTACTCCTCCTCAGACGTGGCGACTCCGGTCAGGTCGAGGTACGCGGAGTCGAGGGTCCCGGAGGTGATCCGGAGGTCTCGGGGCGTCACCCCGTGGTCGGCGAGCATCTCGAGGACCCGGAGGGCGACGCCCTCCTCGCCGTCGACCGTCACCCGGCCGGAGACGGTGCGGACGTCCACGACCCCGGGGAGCTCGCGGAGCGCACCCAGGTCGGTCACGGTCGAGGCCCGGAACGACGTGGTGGTGGCCGCCGCCGCGTTCCTGACCAGGCCGTCCGGCGTGTCCAGCGCGCGGATCCGCCCGGCGTCCACGATCGCGATCCGGTCGCAGAGGGTCTGTGCCTCCTCCATGGAGTGGGTGACCAGCAGGACCGTAACCCCGTCGCGGCGCAGGTCGCGCACGAGCTGCCAGACGTCGCGCCGTGCCCGGGGGTCGAGCCCGGTGCTGAGCTCGTCGAGTATCGCGACCCGGGGTCGCCCCACCAGGGCGAGGGCGATGGACAACCGCTGCTGCTGACCTCCGCTGAGCGTGGCGAAACGCTGATCGAGAAGGGTCTCCAATCCCAGCCGCTCCGCGAGCTCCCGCCACGGCACGGGATCGGTGTAGAACGCGCTCCACAGCTCGAGTGCCTCGCGGACGGTGATCTTGGCCTGGAGCCGGCTCTCCTGGAGCTGGACCCCCAGGGTCCGGGTGAGCGCCGGGCGGTCGACCCACGGGTCGATCCCGTGGACACGCACCGTGCCGGAGTCCGGCACGCGCAGTCCCGCGATCGCCTCGACGGTGGTGGTCTTACCGGCCCCGTTCGGACCGAGGATGCCGAAGACCTCGCCGACCCCCACGGTGAAGCCGATGTCGTCCATCGCCACCGTCGCGCCATATCTCTTGTGCAGGCCCTCGACCTGTACCGCTGTCATTCCCATACCCCGAGCCTCGTCGCGGGCGGAGTAGGACACATCCGCGGAGCGGGTCGACACGGCATCCACCGATCGGGGGATGCAGACGGCGTCGACCGGAACGTGGCGCCCCCTCGGCGGGTATCGGGACGCTAGGCTCCCCCACCATGTCGCTCCGCACCCTGCCCGCCGTCCTGCTCCTGCCCCTGCTCGCGCTCACCGCCTGTGGCGGGGGCGACGACGCCCCGGTCACCGCCGGCGACGAGACCCCCGGCATGACGACCAGCGCCGAGGTCACCGAGGGGAACGACGCCGGCGCGGGGGACGACGGCGAGTGTGCCGACGTGGACGGGCCGACCATCGCGGTCGAGGCCCGCGACGGCGAACCGCAGGTCGAGATCCCGCTGCCGGAGGACTGGGAGCGCAGCAGGCAGCTGGATTCCGAGATGATCCGCCTCATGGTGGGCAACCCCTCGATCGCCACCGGGCAGTTCGTGCCCAACGTCGTCGTCACCGCCGAGCCGTCCGGTGCGGACGCGGACGCGGCGTTCGAGGCCCAGCTCGCGGGCATCCGCCAGGGCTTCGGCGTCGAGGACATCGACACCACCGAGGGCACGGTCTGCGGCCACCCGTCGATGATCGCCGAGTACACCGCCCCGCAGATGGGCGCGGCACCGGAGCGCCCGGCCACGGTCCAGATGATCGTCGTGCCCGGCGACACCGGCTCCACGACCTACACCATGACGGCGCAGTCCCCCGAGCCCGTCGACCCGTCCTTCGAGGAGGACGTCACGACGATCTTCGAGGGCGTGCAGATCGAGGACTGAGCCCGGCCTCCGTGGGCTCGTCATCAGTAGAGGTAGTCCTCGCCGCTCGCTCGGACGGTGATGTCGCTGATGCTGATCCCCCACGGTTGGTCGATCACATGGACCACCGCGTCGGCCAGGTCGTCGGGCGTGATGAGCCAGTAGCCGATCGAGTCCGGGTCCGTGAGCTCCTCCGGCAGATCACCGGTGACCATCGCGGCCACGTTGCGCTGGAACGACTCCGCGCGGTTGCCGACGATCCCGTTGATCGCGTCGAAATTGACGATCCCGCCCGACAGGTTGGTGCCGGCGACCCCGGTGGGTTTGACCGTGGTGACCTTGATCCGCCCCTTGGTCTCGCGGCGCAGCGAGTCCGAGAGGACGGCGACGGCGGCCTTGGTCGCGCTGTACACACCCGAGCCCGCGACCCCGGCGTTGCCGTAGATCGAGGAGATGGTGACGACGTGGCCGCGCCCCTGCGCGATCATCTGGTCGTACACCGCGGCGATGCCGTTGACCACGCCCTTGAGGTTGATGTCGATCGCGCGGAGCCACCGCGGCAGCGCCTCGGCATGGTCGGCGAAGTAGGCCAGCGGCATGACCCCGGCGTTGTTGACCAGCACGTCGATGGCGCCGTAGGCCTCGACCGCGGCCGCCGCGGCCGCCGCCATCTGCTCGGGGTCGGTGACGTCGGCGACGACGGCGAGGGCGGCCCCACCGGCGTCCGTGATCGCCGCCGTGACGGCCGACAGGCCCTCGTCGTCGACATCCACTCCCACCACCCGGGCCCCGCCCGCCGCGCACCTCGCCGCGATGCGTGCGCCGAACCCGCCGCCGGCTCCGGTGATGAGGACGACCTTGCCGTCCAGGTGTTCCGACACTGCTGACCTCCGGTGGGATGGGTGACGACCCTCCCACCGTGCCACCGCGGCCCGGCGGTCGCGGGGGAACCGCGTCAGCCCGCGAGCGCCGAGGCGAGGTTGCCCAGCGTGTCCTCGAGCTGCTTCTCGGTGACGAGCGGGAAGGAGACCTTCTCGAGGATCGCCTTGTCCGTGACCCCGGACCAGTCGTAGGTGTGGCGGACCAGGGTGGAGTCCGAGCCCTGCGGCTCGAGCTCCCAGACCCACTCCCAGCCGGGCGGCTCGGTGCCCGCCGGCGCGGTCCGCCAGGCGAGCAGTTTGTCCTTGGCGAAGCCGGTCACGTGGTTGTCGGTCTTGTACTCGCCGCCCATGTGGTCGCCGGCCATGTCCATGGTGAACACGTCGCCGACCTGCTGGATGCGGTCGGACTTGTAGTCGCCGCGGACGAAGCCGGAGCCGTCCAGCCGGTCGTGGTTCTCCGGGTTGGACAGCAGCTCGAAGATCTCCGCCGCCGAGTGGTCGATCACGCGCTCGACGGTGATGCTCGTGTCGTTGCTCATGACCCCACCGTGCCCGCCCCCGCGCGGGCCCGCATCCGGTCGGCGGTCATCGCGTCCCCGGCGGTGCGGACCGGCCCGCCAGGAGCTCGGCGGCCATCCCGCGCGCCTGTGCCAGGAGGTCCGTGCCGTAGACGGGGCGGTGCGCGAACGCCCCCTCCACCAGGAGGAAGAGGTGGTTCGCCAGCGCCTCGTGGTCGACGTCGGCGGGCACGTCCTCCCGGACGAGCTCGTCGAGCAGCGCGTACACCGCGTGCTTGTGGTAGCGGATGACGCCGTGGCCGGGATGGTCGGCGGGCAGCTCGGCCGCGGCGTTGAGGAAGGCGCACCCGCGGTGACTGTTGCCGTGGTCGGCGGCGTAGACGTCGAAGACGGCCAGGGCACGCGGACTCGGCGCGCGCGCGACCTCCTCCTCGAGGAGCCGCCACCACCACCTGTGCCGGTTCGCCAGGTACGCCACGACCAGCCCGTCCTTGGACCCGAAGTTCGTGTAGAGGATCGGCTTGGTCACCCCGGATTCGGACGCGATCGTGTCCACCCCGACCGCGTGGATCCCCTTCTCGTAGAACAACACGGACCCGACGTCGAGGATGCGCCGTGCGCCGGGGGTCAGGTCGGTGAGATCGGGCAGGTCGGTGGCGCTCATACCCCTTGACTTTACAGGTCTGTATACGTAGGTTGTCCGCACAGGTATACAGACCTGTAAAGTTTCGCTCCGCGCGACCCCGTTGGGAGGGGATCTCGATGTCACCGCTCCACCTGTTCCTCCGCCTGGTCCGAGAGCTGTGGTTCTCCCTGGACACGGCCAGTGCGCTCAAGCACGGCGGCACGGTGTCCGACGAGGCCCGGCGACACACCCGCCGGACCGCCACACCGGAGCGCCACCCGGCCTCGTAGAGCCGCCTGCCGCTCTAGCCTGGCGGGGTGCCCACCACGCAGCCCGTCGTCGTCGACCTTCCCCTCCCCCACCTCCGCCTCCGCGCGCTGACCTGGGGGCCGGAGGACGGCCCGCTCGCCCTGTGTCTCCACGGCTTCCCCGACACCCCGTGGTGCTGGCGGCACCTGGGCCCCGAGCTCGCGGACCGCGGCTACCGGGTGGTGGCCCCGTACACGCGCGGCTACGCACCGTCGGGTATCCCCCGGGATGGCGAGTACAGCATCGGCGCCCTGGCCTACGACGCACTGGCGGTCCACCGCCACCTCGGCGCCGGCGACGACGCCCTCCTGCTGGGACACGACTGGGGCGCACTCACGGCCAACACCCTCGCGGCCCTGCCCGACGGGCCGTTCGCCAGGGTGGCCTCGCTGTCCGTCCCACCGATCGCCGCCATGTCCCGGCTACCCCGCGACCGGACGTGGCCCGGCCTGGCCCTGCGGCAGGTGAGGTCGAGCTGGTACATCCTGTTCCTCCAGTTCGACGGGCTCGCCGAGCGACAGCTCCCCCGCGTGATCCGCCGGTTGTGGCGGGACTGGGCGCCCGGCTACGACTCCGACGACGACGTGGCCCGGTTCCTGTCCGCCATCCCGACGCCCGCCCACCGCACGGCCGTCGCCTCGTATTACCGCGCGCTCGTCCGTCCGGCGCTGCCCGACCCGCGTTTCGCCGCTCTCCAGAGGGGACTCCTCGCCGAACCCGTCACGCCGATGCTCTACCTCCACGGCGAGGGCGATCACGCCCTCCGGGCCGGGTGGACGACCGGGGTGGCCGACGTCCTCCCCGACGGCAGCCGGACGGAGGTGGTTCCCGGTGTCGACCACTTCCTGCTCCAGCAGGATCCGGAGCGGGTCAACGGGATCATCCTGGACTGGCTGGGCTGATCTCCGGCAGCCGGTCCGCGCCCCCAGCCGCGCTGCGTGGACGATGTACACGAGGCGAACTGGTCGAACGGCAGCGACTGCTCGGTCTCCGGGTGTAGGGCCGCGTCGACGCGCGCCTGGAAGGTGAGCAGGTTCTCGGGCCCGACGCTCGACAAGCCCAGGGCCCCGCCGACGAGCAGGCTGCCCTTCTCGCGGAGGAGCCGAGCCCCTTTGCAGATCCCCACCCTGATCCCAGGGCCGCCCCTCCACGAAGAGGACTCCGATCCGTTTTCGGTCGGCAGCGGGGCCGTGGCCTTGTACGATCGCGTCCGTAGACGTCGATCGCGCCCCCTACCGGGGCGTCCCCCCATGGAGAGGTTCACCCGTGCGCCGCACTGTGTTCGAGCAAGACCACGAGGACTACCGCCAGACGCTCCGCGCCTTCATCGAGTCCGAGGTCGTCCCCCACTACGACGAGTGGTACGAGGCCGGGATCGTGCCGCGCGAGTTCTACTACAAACTCGCCGAGCTGGGCGTCTTCGGCATCAGCGTGCCCGAGGAGTACGGCGGCGCCGGGCTCGAGTCCCACAAGTTCGAGGCCATCCAGACCGAGGAGCTCACCCGCGCCGGCGTGACCTTCGGCGGCTCCAACGTCCACGTGGCGCTGTGCCTGCCGTACCTCAAGATGCTCGCCACCGAGGAGCAGAAGCAGCGCTACTTCCCCAAGTTCGTCGCCGGCGAGGAGATGTGGGCCATCGCCATGACCGAGCCCGGCACCGGCTCGGACCTGGCGGGGATGAAGACGACGGCGAAGCTGTCCGAGGACGGCACCCACTACGTCCTCAACGGGGCCAAGACGTTCATCACCGGCGGCGTCCACGCCGACCGCATGATCGTCTGCGCCCGCACCTCGGCCCCGCGCGAGGACGACCGCCGCTTCGGCATCTCCCTGCTGGCCGTGCAGACCTCCCTCGAGGGCTACTCGGTCGGCCGCAAGCTCGACAAGGTGGGCCTCAAGACCTCCGACACCGCCGAGCTGTCCTTCGTGGACGTCAAGGTGCCGGTCGAGGACCTGCTCGGCGAGGAGAACAAGGGCTTCAACTACCTCGGCCAGAACCTGCCGTCGGAGCGCTGGGGCATCGCCTTCGGCGCCTACGCCCAGGCCGCGGCCGCCGTGCGCTTCGCCCAGGAGTACACCCAGCAGCGCACCGTGTTCGGCAAGACCGTCGCGTCGTTCCAGAACACCAAGTTCGAGCTGGCCGCCTGCAAGGCCAAGGTCGACGCCGCCCAGGCCGTCGCCGACCGCGCCCTCGAGGCCCTCGACGCCGGCGAGCTCACCCCCGCCGAGGCCGCGTCCGCCAAGGTGTTCTGCACCGAGGTCGCGGCCGAGGTGATCGACCGTTGCCTGCAGCTGCACGGCGGCTACGGGTTCATCAACGAGTACCCCATCGCGCGGCTCTACTCGGACAACCGCGTCAACCGCATCTACGGCGGCACCAACGAGGTCATGAAGACCATCATCGCCAAGGACATGGGTCTGTAACGGCCGTCCCGCCTACACACCTCCCACCTCCGCCGAAATCGGCGACTCCACCGCCGGGTCCGCGGCCCTCACAGGGGCTGCCGATCCGGCGGTGGAGTCGCCGATTTTCGGGGTCCGGGCGCGGGCGGTCAGTAGTACTGGGCCCCGCCGTCGATGCCGATGTGCTCGGCGGAGATGAACTTCGCCTCGTCGGAGGCGAGGAACGCCACGACGTTGGAGATCTCCTCCGGCTCCGCCCACGTCTGCTCGGTGAAGGTGGTCCCCATGAGGTTCAGGGGCGGGTTGGACTCGGCCACCTTCTCGAGCTGCGCCACCATGTCGCCGCCGCCCATCGGGGTGGCGACGCCGCCCGGGTGGACGCTGTTCACGCGGACGTTCTTCGGTCCGAGTTCGGCGGCGAAGGCGCGGGTGAGGCCCACGACGGCGTGCTTCGAGGCCGTGTAGTGCACCATGAACGGCTGCATTTTCTTGCCCGCGTACGAGCTGGTGAGGATGATCGACCCGCCGCCGGCCGCGATCACGTGGTGCGCGGTGGCCATGACCGTGTTCCACACGCCCGTCGTGTTGATGTCCATCGTCAGGCCGAAGGTCTCCGGGGTGACCGCGTCCCACGTCTCCGGGATGCAGATGCCCGCGTTGGCGCAGACGATGTCGAGGCGTCCGAGCTCGGCCACGCCCTCGTCGACGATCTTCGTCATCCCCTCCAGGTCACGCACGTCGCCCACCGAGAGCAGCGCCCGGCGCCCCTCGGCCTCGACCAGCCGCCGGGTCTCCTCGAGGTCCTCGGGGGTGGTCGCGTCGTAGGGAATCGCGTCCGCGATGGGCGCCGCGAGATCCAGCCCGATGATGTCCGCACCCTCGGACGCGAGGCGCACCGCGTGGGTCCGACCCTGCCCGCGCGCGACTCCCGTGATGAAGGCGACCTTGCCGTCCAGACGTCCGCTCACTGCACTCTCCTTGCGCTCGGTGACGTACCTCACAGCGTAGGACGGATCGGCGCCATGGGAGCGGGGACCGACGCGACACGGCATGCCCCCGCGTCGGGATCGCGGGCCGTCGACGACATACTGTGGCCTGCCCGAATAAAGCGGCGCGTATCGCGCGACGAGACAGGACCTGACCCATGCGCAGACCGCAGCGCCCGGCGTACCCCTGGGCCGTGGCCCTCGGCGTCGTCCTCACCCTCGTGGTGTCCGCCGAGGTCATACACCGTGCCGCGACCGGGTTCCAGCTCGATCTCCAGGTGTTCCAGGATGCGGGGCGCGCCCTGTAAAACGGCCACGACCTGTACTCGGAGGCCTTCCCCACCCGGTCCGGATTCCGGTTCATCTACCCGCCGTTCGCGGCGATCCTCTTCCTCCCCCTCGCCCCGCTGCCCGCCGCGTTCGCGCAGGTAGTCTGGTCCGCTGCCACGATCGTGGCGGTATGGGCGATCCTCGCCATGGCGGCCGTCCGTTTGCGCGTGACCGGCGCGGCGTCGGTCGCTCTCGCCCTGACGGGCCTGGCGGTGCTCGTCGAGCCGCTCCGGTCCAACCTGTTCTTCGGACAGGTGAACGTCTTCCTGTTCCTGCTGGTGACCGCCGACGTCCTGGGCTTCACCCCCCGGCGTGTCCGTGGGGTGCTGGTGGGCCTCGCGGCGGGCATCAAGATCACGCCGGCCGCATTCGGGCTGCTCTTCCTGGTCCGCAGGGACTGGGCGTCGCTTGCCCGGTCGGTCGCGGCCGTGGGGTTCACCATCGTGGTGGGCCATCTCGTCCGCCCGGCCGACTCGACGTTCTTCTGGACCACCGAGTTCTTCGCGACCGAGCGCGGCGGCGTCGTGGCGTTCGTCCCCAACCAGGCACTCAGCGGAATGTTGGCGCGGACCTGGCTGATCGACGAGCACGTCCGGGACATGGCGGTAGACGGATTCTTCGTCCTCGTCGCGACGGCCGCCCTGGTCGGCGCCTGGCGGCTGACCCGTCAGGACCGGCCGGTCGACGCCCTGCTCCTGGTGGCCCTCGGCGTCGCCATCGCCTCACCGGTCGCGGTGACCCATCACTGGTCCGGAATGATCATCGCGTTCCCCCTGCTGCTGGTCGCCCGCCGGCCCGCGGTCCGCGTGTGTGTGGCACTACTGGTGCTCACCCACCTCGTCGGAACCCACTACGCCTACGGTCTGCACGCGGGCGAGCCGGCGGAACGCGTGCTGCAATGGATCGCCGGCAACGCCCAGGGCTGGTCCGGGATCCTCGCGTTCGCCGCGCTGCTGGTCGATTCCCTGCTACCGCGGGGCCCCGACACACGGGCCCGGGAACCGGATCACGCGACGGCGAGCTGAGCGTCACCGTTCACGGCACGACGACGGTGCCACCCCGCAGAATCGGCGACTCCACCAGTGGATCCGCGGCCCTCACAGGAACTGCCGATCCGGCAGCGGAGTCGCCGATTTCGGGGTGCGGCGTTGAGGACTACCCTCCGCCCGGCCGCCGCGTCCGCGGGAGCGACTCCCGGACGAGCCGGTAGGACTCGTCCACGAGGTCCTCGACCAGCTCTGCGGTGATCCCGTCGCCGGCACCGACGCTCACCCAGTGCTCCTTGTCGAGATACCGGCCGGGCGTGACCGACGCGTACCGCCGGCGCAGGGCGTCGCCGTGGTCCGGGTCGGCCTTGACCGTGACGATGAGCTCGTCCGGGTCGTCGGTGACGACGAGGAAGACCTTCCCGCCGACCTTGTAGACGTCGAGCGATTCGGTGAACGGGCGCCCGCGGGACACCCCCGGCAGGGCACCGGCCGTCGTGCGGGCGACCTCCTGCAGCCGCACACCGGTCAGCGACACGGCGCACCTCCGATCCGGCGGATGTCCGGCGTCATCCGTCCGGGTCCCGCGGCCCCCGGGAGACCGCGTAGACGACACCGGCACCACCGATCAGCATCGTCGTAAAGACGACGATCAACCAGATCGGCTCCATTCGACCACCTCCGCACCGCACTGTACCGCCGTCCCGGAGACCCCCTAATGGCAACGATTGTCATTTCGTTTACCCTGTGTCGGTGCCCCCGACCGCCGCCGTCCGCGACGCCCGCGCCACCTCGCGTCCGCACGTCGCCGCCGGGCGGCGGACGCGGCGGCGGATCGTCGTGCTCACCGGCATCGCCGTCGCCACGGCGGTCACGGTCGTCGTCGCGCTCGGGATCGGACCGGTCCCCATCCCGCCCGGCGACACCGTGGCGATCCTCTGGCACGCCGCGACCGGCACACCCGCACAGCTACCGGGCCACCTCGTCGTCACCGAGCTCCGCCTGCCCCGCACCCTGCTCGCGCTCCTCGCCGGCGCCGGACTCGGGGTGGCCGGGGCCGCGATGCAGGCGTTCTTCCGCAACCCGCTCGCCGAGCCCGGCGTCACCGGGGTCGCGAGCGGAGCGGCGGTCGGGGCGGTCGTCGTCCTCGTCGTCGGGCTCGACGCCCTCGGGGGCTGGACCCTGCCGGTCGCCGCCTTCGTCGGGGCGGCCGTCGTGCTGCTCGTCATCCAGGCCGTCAGCCTCGTCTCCCGGGACCGCAGCCCCACCACCGTCCTGCTCATCGGCATCGCGCTCAACGCGTTCTGCGGGGCGCTCACCGGCGCGCTCGTCGCCAACGCGCGCGACTCCCAGACGGTGCGGGGCGCGGTGTTCTGGCTCCAGGGCGACCTCACCGCCGCCGACTGGGACGACCTGCGGATCTCCACCCTCCCGGTGCTGCTGGGCGTGCTGCTGATCCTCGCCATGACGCGCGAGATCAACGTCCTGTTGTTGGGCGACGAGACCGCGCAGTCGACCGGCGTCCACGTCGCCCGGGTGCGGCTCCAGCTGCTCGTGCTCACCTCGATCGTCGTGGGCAGCACCGTGGCCGTGACCGGCGTCATCGGCTTCGTCGGCCTGGTCGCCCCACATATCGTCCGGCTGCTGCTCGGCTCCGACCACCGCGTCCTCCTGCCCGGCGCCGCGATGCTCGGCGGGCTGTTCCTCGTGGCCGCCGACACGGTGGCCCGCAACGCGCCGGTGGGGACCGCGTGGCAGACCGGGGTCGTCACCGCGCTCGTCGGCTTCACGTCCGCGTTCACGGTCGTGCTCGCGGGGCTCGAAGGCGTCGGCGCCTCGCCGACGCAGGCC
>DUTZ01000267.1 GCA_012841845.1 Actinomycetales bacterium
CGCCCACGGGCTCGGTCGCGACGGCGCGCCGTCGTGGCCCGCGGTCCTCGCCGTCGTCGCCCATTCCCGCGCCGCCCGGGACGCCGCGCTACGGGCGGGCCCGCCGGGCGCCCCGATCGGCGCGTCGGACCTGCTCGCGGCGCTTCCGGGCGCGATCTCGCGACTCCGCGGGTCGGCGAATACCTCCCGGTGAGGCGGGCTGGCAGAATAGACAAAATGACCGCCAGTGTCCCCCCGGCGCCGTGCCGCGCCGTCGTCGACCTCGACGCGATCGAGGCGAACACGCGCGTCCTCGTCGCCTCCGCGGCCGGCGCCCGCGTCATGGCCGTCGTCAAGGCCGACGGTTACGGCCACGGCGCCGTCCCCGTCTCCCTGGCCGCCCTGCGCGGCGGCGCCGACGCCCTCGGCGTGACCACCGTCGCCGAGGCGCTCGCCCTGCGCTCGGCGGGCATCGACGCCGAGATCCTCGCCTGGTTCTACTCGGTCCGCGACGACGTCCGGGTGGCCCTCGAGGCCGACGTCGACCTCGCGGTCCCCAGCCCCGGCCACCTCGACCCGGTCCTCGACGCCGCGCGCCGGACCGGCCGCCGCGCCCGCGTCACCCCCAAGATCGACACCGGGCTCGCCCGCTCCGGCATCACCCTGGACGACTGGCCGGCGCTGCTCGACCGGCTCGTGGACGCCTCGGAGGCCGGGCTCGTCGAGGTCACCGGCCTCATGGCGCACTTCGCGCACGCCGACGACCCCGGCAACCCCGTCATCGACGAGCAGGTGGCGCGCCTGCACGAGTGCGTCCGCGAGGCCCGCGCCCGCGGCCTGGAGTGCCCGGTCAACCACCACGCCAACTCGGCCGCCACCCTCACCCGGCCCGGGGACGGTTTCGAGATGGTGCGGCCCGGCATCGCCCTCTACGGCCTCTGCCCGATCCCCGACGACGGCTACGGGCTCGTGCCCGCCATGACGTTCTCCGCCGAGGTGCTCATGGTCAAGAAGCTCGCCGCCGGCCAGGGCGTGAGCTACGGCCACACCTGGCACGCGCCGCGCGACACCACCGTGGCGCTCGTCGCGGCCGGGTACGCCGACGGCGTGTGGCGCCTGCTGTCCGGGAAGCTCGACGTGGAGATCGGCGGCCGCCGGTACCCCAACGTGGGGCGCGTGTGCATGGACCAGTTCGTCGTGGACCTGGACCCCGACGGCACCGGGCAGGCGGACCCGCCGGTCCGGGCGGGGGACACCGCGGTGCTCTTCGGCACCGGCGCCGACGGCGGCCCCACCGCCGCCGAGTGGGCGGAGGCGCTCGGGACGATCCACTACGAGGTCGTCACCGCCGTGCGGGGCCGGGCGGCCCGGCAGCACGTCCGCGCGGGACGCCAGGGAGGTGCGCGATGAGCGAGGAGAAGGACCGCGACGACGAGCGCGCGGCCGGGGACACGTCCGGCGGTCGCCGGTCGTGGCGGCGGAGGATCGCCGACGTCGGCCGCCCCGAGATCCGGTGGCCGCGCCGCCCCTCCCGCGCCCCCGCG
>DUTZ01000268.1 GCA_012841845.1 Actinomycetales bacterium
CTGGGCGCGGGCCGCGCGCTCGGCCTAACGTTGGGCGCGCTTGGCCGCGCGGGCGTCGGAGCCGGCGGTGCCGGACGAGCCGGAGGTGCCGGACGAGCGGCCGGAGCCGCTCGAGCCGGCGGTGTCGGAATCCGCGGTGCCGGACGCGCCGGAATCCGCGGCGTCGGTGGCGTCGGAGTTCGGGGTCATGTCGTCGTCGGTGCTCACGGGATGAAGTTCACCCCCGAGACCTTCATCTCGCCGTCGTCGTGCCGGTTGACGGTGACGCGGACCCGGTACTGGCGCTCCTGGTCCTCGGTGGCCTTGGGGTTGCCGATGGTCTGGTCGATGGCCATGATCACGTCCGCGTGGTCGGGGTAGGACTTCTCCACGGCGGCCGCGGACACCACGCCGTCCGCGATCACCTCCGTGGACTTGACCACTTCCTCGTACGAGTCCCGCCGGGGCGTGAACTGCTCGGAGAAGTCGCCCTCGATCAGGCCGACGATCCGGTCGACGTCCTCGTCGAGGGTCTCCTGCCGGATGGTCATGAGGTGGGTCATCACGTCGGTGGCGAAGTCGCGGTACGCGGTGTCGAGCTCGGTGGCCGAGGCGCGGTCCGCACGGATCGACGCCGCCTTCCCCCGCTCGGTGAGCCACAAGCCGGTGGCGACGAGCGCCGCGATCAGCGCGAGAGCGGCAACGACCACCACCGCGCTGAATGCGATACGCCAGCCGGTGGACGTGTCGTTCGAGGGCACTACTAGGTCACTCCGTTCGTCAGGATGTCGGCGAGTGGCGCGTCGGCGGGCAGCTTGCTGTCCTTGCCGAGGTTCAACTGACGGTACGCGTTGCCGTCGACGCCGAGGTACTCGCCCGTCGCCGGGTCGTACGTGGCGGCCGAGGTCCGGATCTCCCGCTCGCCCTCGTCCGAGGACGGGACCACGTTCCAGCCGTTGGGGTTGTTCCCGGGCGGGCCCACCTCGCTGGTGTCGGGCGGGTTGTGGCCCTCGGGCTGGTAGTTGTTCTCGCGGCACTCCTGCGGCGAGGCGGCGCGGCGGCCGGGGAACTCCATGCACGGGAAGTTGCGGGCGCCGCGGACGGTGATCTGCGAGTCCTGCGGGACCTTGCAGTAGATGCCGTTGAGGAGCGGCGGCACCGTGAGGTCCGCGGGCGAGCGGCGTTGCTCGGCCGGCAGGAAGCCGGTGGTGCACGGCGGGGTGTCGTTGATCTGGAGGTTGAAGTCCACCTTGATCTCGCCGTCCTCGCGGGCACCCTCGATCGCGGTGATGAGCGAGGACACCAGCGCCGGGTAGATCACGAGGAGCTGCTCGAGCGAGCGGTTGTAGACCACGCCCACCTCGCCGACGCTCACGAGGTTCGCGACGAGCACCGGCATCGTCGGCTGCAGGTCGTTGAGCACCTTGGTGGCCCGGCCCAGCGAGTCGGGGCCGCGCTGGATGAGCGAGGTGAGCTGCGGCTCGTTCTCGCGCAGCTGGTCGGTGACGTCGGCGAGGTTGCGGGTCCAGGCGCGGATCGAGTCCGCCGAGCGGAGCTGCGAATCCAGGACCGGCTCGGCGTCGGCGATGAGCTGACGGGTGGCGCCGGAGTTGCGCTGGGCCTCGTCCAGCAGGAGCTGCGCGGAGTCGAGGAACTGCTGTAGGTCGCGCTCGGAGCCGTTGAAGGCGTCGAACGCCTCCGAGATGACGCGCCGCATCTTGGCGTCGTCGATCGAGGCCATGAGCACGGTGGCCTGGTCGAGCACCGGCCCGATGCCCTGCGGCATGCGGATCCGGTCCGGGCCCAGGACGGTGCCGTCGGCCAGCTCGCCGGCGGGCGTCCCGGTGGGCACGAACTCGACGTACTGCTCGCCGACCGCGGACACGCTGCGGATCTCGGCGCGCACGTTCTCGGGCACGCCGGCATCGGAGTCGAAGTGCATCTCGGCCACGACGCGGCCCGGCTTGAGGGTCACGGCGTCGACGCGGCCGATGACGTTGCCGAGGTAGGACACGTTGGCGTTCTGGTAGAGCCCGCCGGTGTCCGGCATCTCCAGCGCGACGTCGGTCCGCTTCCACCCGAAGGCGGTGGGGAGCTTGAGGTACACGACCCCCATGACGACGAGGGAGATCACCGTGACCACGGCGAACACCGTCAGCTGCATCTTGACGAACTTGCTCATCGGGGAGCCTCCTCGGGCGCGGGGGCCGGGTCGGCGGCGCCCGGAACTCCGAGAGCCTCGGCGAGTTCCTCCGGTGCCGGCGCCGGCGGGGCCGGCACGTCGAGCGAGAACGGGTCGGCGCTCGCCATGGGGTTGGGTGCCAGGCCCACGTAGCCCTCGAGGCCGGCCATGCGGTTACCGAACTCGGTCCCCAGCAGCAGCGTCTCCGCCACGCGCGGCATGGTGGCGTCCGCGTCGATGTAGAGGTTGGCGTAGTCGCCGCGCAGGAAGTTGTCGATACCGGCCTGCGGGAACGGGAACGTGATGAGCGAGCTCAGCACGCGCGTGAGGTCGCGGCCGGAGTTGGCGAGCGCGTCGAGCACCGGGGTGAGGTCCCGCAGGTTGTCCACGAGGTTCTGCCCGCCGCCGGCGTCGATGATCTGGTTGGCCTTGTTGCCGAAGTCGCCGAGCGAGACCAGCGCGGTGGTGAGCTCCTGCTTCTGGTCGTTGATGAGGTTCAGGGCCTCCGGCATCTGCGCGAGCGCCTTGGACAGGGTGTCGTTCTGCTCGTTGATCTGCCGCGAGAGCCGGTCGAGCCCGTCCATGGCCGCGATGATGTCGGCGCGCTGGTCGTCGAGGCCGCTCACGGTGGTCTCGAGCTGGCCCAGGACCTCCTTGGCGTCGACCTGCCGGCCGTCGAGCGCGGTGTTGAGCTCCTGGGAGATGGTCTCGAACTGGGCGAGGCCGCCGTCGGTGAGCACCACCGAGAGCGCCGAGAGGGTCTGCTCCGTGGTCGGGTACACGCCGGCCCGCTCGAGCGGGATGCGGTCGCCGCCCGACAGGCTGCCCTCGGCCTTGCCGTCCGGCGGCGGGAACAGCTCGAGGTGCTGCGAGCCCAGGAGGCTGGTCTGCCCGATCTTGGCGTGGGCGTTGGCCGGGAGCCGGACCTCCTCGTTGAGCGAGACCGTGACGATGGCCGTGTAGTCCTCCACGCGCAGCTCCTTGATGGAGCCCACGTTGACGTCGTTGACGCGCACCGGCGAGTTCTTGGTGATGGTCGTGACGTTGGGCATCTCGATGGTCACCTCGTAGGCGCCCTCGCCGTTGCCCTGCGCGCCCGGTAGCGGCAGCGAGTTGAGGCCGTCCCAGGTGCAGCCGGCCCCGGTGAGCAGCACGGCGGCGCCGAGGGCGCCGGCGCCGAGCAGGCGGGCCCGGGTGCGGGATCCGTGGCGGTCGGTGCTCATCACGCACCCCCCGTCGCGAGCAGCGTGTCGGTGAGGTTGTCGCCCTTGTTGACCACGTTGACCAGCGGGTCCGGCCGCGCGGACGGCGGCTGGACGCCGGGCGGGGTCTGCGTGCCCGGCTTCTGGTGCTCCCAGATCTGGTGCGGCTCGGCGGTCGGCGTGACGGGCGGGGTCACCGCGCCGTACGGGTAGTTGGAGGTGAGCGAGTTGAACAGCGGCCCCATGTACTGCGCGCAGAGCTCGGCGTCGGACTCGGCCGTGTTGTTGGCCAGGCCGGCGATGGCGCCGCAGATGAAGTTGGTGGGGTTGGCCATCTGGTTCATGGCCAGCACGCCGTTGAGCACGCCCTGGTACGGGCGGTAGATGTTGTAGAAGTTCGCCATGGCGGTGGGGGCCACGTGCAGGACGCCCTCGAGGTCGGCGCGGCGGTCGCGGACCACCGAGGTGGCCTGGCCGAGCTTGTCCACGGCGGTGGTGAGGCGCGTGCCGTGGTTGTCGAGGAAGCGGTCGATGTCGGTCACCGCCAGGTCGAGGTCGCGCAGGGCGGCGTCGATGTCGTCGGTCTGGTCCCCCAGCACCTGGGTGACGCTGGCCAGCCTGCCGCCGAAGGAGACGATCTGCTCCTCGCTCTGCGAGAGGGCGGTGACGAACAGCTGGAGGTTCTTGAGGGTGGTGAAGAGGTTCTCCCGGCCGTCGGAGAGCACCGACATGGTGTGGGAGAGCTGGTTGAGCGCGTCGCGCACCTCGGCGCCGTTGCCCTCGAGCATGGCGTCGGCCGAGTCCACGAAGTCGCCGAGCGGGCCGGTCTCCTCGCCGTCGGCGGGACCGAGCGCCGAGGAGAGCTTCATGAGCTGCTCCTTGACGCCGTCCCACTCCACGGGGACCGCGGTGCGCTCGACGGGGATCTCGCCGCCGTCCTCCATCTCGGGGCCGCCGGTGTGGGCGGGGGTGAGTTGGATGAAGCGCTCGGCGACGAGCGACTGCGCCACGAGCAGCGCGTTGGCGTCGGCGGGGATCGGGACCTCGTGGTCGACCTCCATGGTGACCTTGGACAGGCCGTCCTCGATGCTGATGTCCGAGATGGTGCCCACCTTGACGCCGAGCACGCGCACCGTGTCGTCCTGGTAGACGCCGCGGGTGGACTCGAAGTAGGCCGTGATGGTCTTGGTCCGGGTCGTGAACAGCCACACGGCGGCCACGACCAGGGCGATCACGGCGAGCACCGCGATCACCTTGGCTGCTGTGGAGGAGAGGAATCTACTCATCGCGGCTTCCTGTTGACGCCCCAACCGGGGAACTCGTCCATGAGGGTCAGACCGGGTGTGCCGGGCATGGTCGGCTCGCGCACCAGGCCGGGCTCGGGCTGGACCCGGTCGTCGATCAGCGGCATGAGGTCCCGGAGGATCGTCTGCTGGTACTGGCCGAGCGACAGGTTGGACACGTACGCGTTGAACCACGGGCCGGAGGCGACGGCCTCGCTGAGCGCCGTGGAGAAGGGGACGATCCGGCGCAGGCCCAAGTCGATGTCGTCGCGGTTGCGGATGAGCAGGTCCGAGACGTTCTCGAGCTTGTCGAGCGCGGGCCCGAGCTGCGCCTCGTTGTCCTGCACCACGCCGGAGAGCTGGCGGGCGAGCTCGTCGATGTTGGTGATGAGCTCGCTGATCGCGCGGCGCCGCATGTCGAGCTGGATGAACAGGGTGTTGCCGTCCACCATGAGCTGGTTGATCTGGTCGCTGCGCGTACCGAGGATGTCGGTGGTGCCGGCGGCCTTCTCGAGCAGCTCGCGCACGCCCTCGTCGCGCTTGTTGAGGGACTGCGACAGGCGGGTGATGCCGTCGATCGCGCCCCGCACCTCGGGCGAGGAGGTCTCCATGGTCTCGGAGATCACGGTGAGCGCCTCGTCCACCTTGTCGGTGTCCATGGCCTCGACCGTGTCGGACAGGTCGCCGAGCGCGGAGGTGAGCGAGTACGGCACCGAGGTGCGCTCGAGCGGGATGGTGGTGTCCGCCAGCTCGCCGCGGCCGTCGGAGAAGACGGCGAGCGCGCGGCGGCCGAGGATCGAGTCGGTCTTGATCTGGGCCGAGGTGTCCTCCCCCAGGTCCACGTCGGTGTCGATCGCGAAGTCGACCTTGACCCGGTCGCCGTCGAGGCCGATCTTGCGGACGGTACCGACCTTCATGCCCGCCACCTGGACCTCGTCGCCGGTGTTGAGCCCGGCGGCGTCGGCGACGTAGGCGGTGGCGTTGCGGGTGCCGTTGACGTACGGGATGCGGTCGTAGCTCAGGGAGATCGCCATGAGCGCGACCGCGCCCACCGACCCCCACACGCCGATCCACTTGGGGTCGCGGTCGCGGAACCGGAGCTGGCCCTTGGGCGCCTTGAGCGGCGCGCCGTCGTTCTTCTTACTCATCGGGGAACGCACACCTCCCCGTGGTCTGCTCGTACTGGGGCATGAAGAGGTCCTGGCCGGTCGCCGGGTTGGTGATCCGGACGATCACGCCACAGAGGTAGAACTGGAAGAAGCTGCCGTAGACGCCCAGGCGGCCCATCTTCTCGAAGTCGCTCGGCAGGCGGTTCATCACGTTCTCGACGAACTCCTCGTCGTCGTTGACGAGGGTCGCCACGCGGTCGAGCTGCCGCACGTCCTCCCGCAGGGCGGGCCGCACGTCGGACAGCAGGGTGGTCATGTTGGCGCTCGCGTCGCCCAGTCGGCTCACCGACTCGCCGATCGGCTCGGCGTTGGCGGCGAGCCCGGAGATGAGCTGCTGGAGGTCCACGACGATCGAGTCCACGTTGTCGTGGTTGGCCTCGACCGTGGTGAGGACGCCGTTGAGGTTGGTGATCACGTCGCCGATGAGCTCGTCGCGGTCCGCGAGGGCCCGGGTGAGCGACGACGTCGAGGCGAGCAGGTCGTGGACCGTGCCGGCCTCGCCCTGGAACACCTTGACGATCGAGTCGGACAGCTCGTTGACCTCGCCCGGGTCGAGCGCGCGGAACAGCGGGCGGAAGCCGCCGAGCAGCGCGTCCAGGTCGAGGGCCGGCGAGGTCTGCGAGATGGGCAGGGTGCCGCCGGGCTCGAGCGCGGACTGGTCGCCCTTGCCGCGCTTGAGCTCGAGGTAGCGGTCGCCGGTGAGGTTCTCGTACCGGACCACGGCCTCGGTGCTGCGGTGCACCACCTGGTTGCCGGCCACGGTGAACTCGACGTCGGCGGTGTTGCCGTCGGCCAGCCCGATCTTGCCGACCCGGCCCACCTCGACGCCGGCGATGCGGACCTTGTCGCCCTTCTCCAGGCCGGAGACGTCGGTGAAGTGCGCGTTGTAGTCCTCGTAGTCGCCGGAGCGGTACTCGCTGAACACCACGATGAGGCCGGCGAGCACGAGCAGCATGACCGTCGCGAAGATCGACAGCTTGATGAGCGTGGCGCGGGCCCGGCGGGCGGCGACGCGGCCGGCGGTCACGGGGTCTCCCCGTCCATGCCGAGCATGACCTGCAGGAGCGTCGGCGGCGCGGGGCGGCCGGGCTCGGTCGGCTTGAGGGGCCCGAACAGCGGGCCGGGGCGTGAGGTGAACACGTCGGGCATGCCCTCCACGGGGTTGGAGCCGGTGTCGGTGACGACGAAGGGGGCGTGCACGTTCGGGTCGGGGAACGGCAGGCCGTAGCAGTTCGGGCCGGTGCTGGCGTTGACCTTGGGCAGGTCCTTGGGGTACTCGTACGCCCGTGCACCCTGCTGGAAGCCTGCCTTGAACACGAGGCCGGGCTGGTCCTTGCCGCCGAACGCCGGCATGGCGCCCTCGACGCCCTGGTTGAGGCCCACGATGAGGCAGGTGAGCATGGGGTGGTACTCGGACACCAGGCTGACGGTGGCGCGCAGGTCGGACAGGGTCTTGACCAGCTCGTCGCCGTTCTCGGCGAGCAGGCGCTTGCCGGTCTCGCCGGTGCCGATCGCGGCGGCGAGGGTCTGCTCGAAGCGGGCCTGGTTGTTGACGATGTTGGTGCCCACGTCGGTTCCCGAGTCGAGCAGGCGCATGAGCTCGGGGGTGACGTCGGCGTAGAGGTTGGCCACGCGCGAGCCCTTGGCGAGGTCCCGCTGGAGGGTCTCGATCTGCGGGTTGATCTCCTCGAGGTACGCGTTGAGGTCGGTGATCGTCTGGCCCACCTGCTCGCCGCGGCCGTCGACCGCGCCGGCGATGGCGCCGAGGGTGGAGTTGAGCTTCTCCGGCTCGACCGCCTCGAGCAGGTCGGTGAGGTCTTGGAAGAGGGTGTTGACCTCCTCGGTGACGTTGGAGGCCTCGACCACGGTGCCCTCGCGCAGCGGCGCGCCGTCGGTGCCGGCGGTGGGGATGAAGTCGATGGACTTGGCGCCGAAGATCGTGTTGGAGCGGATGTTGACGTGGGAGTCGGCGGGGATCGCCTCGAGGGCGGCCGGGTCCACCTCGATCTCGATGGTGGCGCCGTCGAACTCCTGGCGGATCTCGGTGACGTTGCCGATCTCGACGCCGCGCGAGCGCACCTTGGCGTCGGCCTCCATGACGAGGCCGGCGCGGTCGCTGCGGACCGTCAGCGCCACCCGGTCGTCGAACGCGCGCGTGAACATGGCCAGGGAGAGTGCGACCACGATCACGATGAAGAGCGTCAGACTCGCGGCGGCGATGCGCTTGGGCACCGTGTCGCTCTGACTCACCGTTCTCGCCACGTTCGCCTCCTATCCCGACAGGTTGAAGTTGCCGTCCCCGCCGTAGATCGCGAGGGAGACGAGAAGGGTTACGGTCACCACGGCGACGAGCGAGGTGCGGACGGCGTTGCCGACCGCGGAGCCGACGCCGGCGGGGCCGCCGGCGGCGTTGTAGCCGTAGTAGGTGTGGATGAGCATGATCGTGATGGCCATGGCGATGGCCTGCACGAACGACCACAGGATGTCCGTGGGGATGAGGAACGTCGAGAAGTAGTGGTCGTAGACGCCGCCGGACTGCCCGTAGATCCGCACGGTGGCGAAGCGGCTGGCGAGGAACGACGCGATGACGGCGAGGGAGTACAGCGGCACCACCGCGATCATCCCGGCGACGATGCGCGTGGACACCAGGTAGGTGATCGAGTCGATGCCCATCACCTCGAGGGCGTCGATCTCCTCGGAGACCTTCATGGCGCCGAGCTGTGCCGTGGCGCCGGCGCCGATGGTGGCGGCCAGGCCGATGCCCGCGATGACGGGCGCGGCGATGCGGACGTTGATGAAGGCGGCGAAGAAGCCGGTGAGGGCCTCGACGCCGACGTCGGTGAGCGAGGAGAAGCCCTGGACGGCGATGACGCCGCCGGTGGCCAGGGTGAGGAAGCCGACGATGACGACGGTGCCGCCGATCATGGCCAGCGCGCCGGTGCCCATGGCGATCTCGGCGATGAGCCGGAGCGTCTCCTTGGGGTACTGGGTGAACGCCCGCGGCGTGGCCACGAGGGCGCGCCAGAAGAACAGGGCGTGGTCGCCGAAGTCGTCGAAGCTGCCGACGACGTTGTGCTTGGCCCGCGACAGCCGCGGGAACCGGGTGGTCTCGATGACGGTCATGTCACGCCCCCAGGACCTTGACGCCGACCGCCGTGAGGACGGTGTTGACCACGAACAGGGACATGAAGGCGAAGACGACGGTCTCGTTGACCGCGTTGCCGACGTCCTTCGGCCCGCCGCGCACGTAGAGGCCCTTGTAGCAGGCCACGAGGCCGGCGAGCATGCCGAACATGCCGGCCTTGATCTGGGCCAGGATGAGCTCGCCGAAGCCGGTGAGCAGGGTGATGCCGTTGACGAACGCGCCGGGGTTGACGCCCTGGAGCAGGACGGAGAACAGGAAGCCGCCGAGGATGCCGATGGTGCAGACCAGGCCGTTGAGCAGCAGCGCGACGAACGTCGAGGCGGCCACGCGCGGCACCACGAGGCGCTTGACCGGGTCGATCCCGAGCACCTCCATGGCGTCGATCTCCTCGCGGATGGTGCGCGCGCCGAGGTCGGCGCAGATGGCGGTGGCGCCGGCGCCGGCCACGATGAGCACCGTGACCATGGGGCCGACCTGGGTGACGGCACCGAGGGCCGCGCCCGCCCCCGAGAGGTCGGCGGCGCCGATCTCGCGCAGCAGGATGTTGAGCGTGAAGCTCACCAGGACGGTGAAGGGGATGGCCACGAGGACGGTGGCGAGCATCGACACGCGCGCGATGAACCACGACTGGTCGATGAACTCGCGGGTCTGCCGGACGATCGAGGGGAACGACACGAACGTGTCGAGGGTGAGGGCGAAGAACTCGCCTACGCCCTTGAGGGGCGCGTCGAGAACCTTGGCCATGCCTGCCCCCTCCGTTTTATACAAGCGTCCATTTTGGTGTGACCCGGCTTACACGATAACGAGAACGTGTTCTCGTTGGCAAACCCCCGCTGGGCCGGCGGCCGCCACACACGTTCCGTCGTGCGGGGACCTTAACACGGGCTGACAGCGTGAAACGGGTCCCCGGGCCGGACTCTCAGAAACCGGCTCGGGGACCCGTCACCTGCGCAGATCTAGAGCTTCATGATCTCGCTGGCGGAAAACGACTTGCCCTCGGGCCGATCGGCCCAGTGGGCGGAGACCGCGTCGGCAAAGGCGCGCCGGTCCCAGACGCCGCCGTCGGCGTCGAAGCGCTTCTCCACGACCGGCGCCTCGACGAGCGCCACCATGCCGCCGTAGACCACGAACAGCTGTCCCGTGACCTCCGCAGCGGCCGGGGAGGCGAGGTAGGACACGAGGTCCGCCACCCGGTCCGGGGAGAGCGGGTCCGGGCCCTTCGACTCGTCCCAGGCCTCGAAGACGTTCTCGGTCATCCCCGTGCGGCCGCGCGGGGCGATCGCGTTGGCGGTGCAGCCGATCCGCGAGAGCACGCGGGAGGCCGAGAGCGTCAGGGCCGTGATGGCCGCCTTGGCGGCGCCGTAGTTCGCCTGCCCGGGCGGGCCGAAGAGCCCGGCCTCGGACGAGGTGTTGATGAGGCGCCCGTAGACGGGGTCCTCCGACTTCTTGCTCTCCGCCCGCCAGTGGGCGGCGGCGTTGCGCGTGAGCAGGAAGTGTCCGCGGAGGTGCACCTTGACCACGGCGTCGAAGTCGGCGTCGTCGAGGTTGAAGAGCATCTTGTCGCGCGTGATACCGGCGTTGTTGACCACCACGTGCAGGCCGCCGTGCTTGACGGCCGCGGCGCACATGGCGTCAGCGGTCTCGCGCTCGGAGACGTCGCCCACCACGAGCTCGGCCCTGGCGCCGGCCGCCTCGATGTCCGCGATCACCGCGTCCGTGGCCTCGCCGGCCCGGATGTCGTTGATCACGACGGCGGCGGCGCCGGAGCGGGCCAGGTTGACGGCCTCCGCGGCGCCCAGGCCGGAGCCGGAGCCGGTGACGACGGCGACGCGGCCGTCGAGGGACAGATCGGAGTCGAGTGGGGCCATCCCGGCGGTCACTCCTCGGCCTTGAGGGCGGCCATCGGGCACTTCTCCACGGCCTTGAGGGCGCGCTTCTGGAGCTCCTCCGGGACCGGATCGGCGATCACGCGCACGATCTCGTCGTCGTCACCCAGTTCAAAGACCTTCGGGGCCAGTCCGGTGCACACGGCCTGCCCCTCGCATCGGTTGGGATCCACGATGATCCTCATGGCTGTCCTCCTCGACCCGGGCCCGCGGCCTCGGTGACCGCGGGCGTGATTCGATACTATGTGAGCCGCGACACTAGAACGTGTTACAACTCAGGGACGAGCTTAGGACATATGGACATCACATACACCCCCGACCAACAGCGGTTGCGCGCCGAACTGCGCGAATACTTCGCGCGTCTCATGACGCCCGAGCGCCGCGAGGCCTTCACCTCCACCACCGGCGAGTACGGCCACGGCAGCGCCTACCGCGACATCGTGGCCGAGATGGGCCGCGACGGCTGGCTCACGCTGGGCTGGCCCGAGGAGTTCGGCGGCCGGGCCCGGCCGATGATCGAGCAGCTCATCTTTACCGACGAGGCCGCGATCGCCGGCGTGCCCGTCCCCTTTCTCACCATCAACTCGGTGGCGCCCACGATCATGGCGTTCGGCTCCGACGAGCAGAAGGCCTACTTCCTGCCCCGCATCAGCCGCGGCGAACTGCACTTCGGCATCGGCTACTCCGAGCCCGACTCCGGCACCGACCTCGCCTCGCTCAAGACCCGCGCGGTGAAGGAGGCCGGCACCGGCGAGCACGAGGGGACCGACGTCTACCGCATCAACGGGCAGAAGATGTGGACCTCCCTCGTCGCGTACGCCGACTGGATCTGGCTCGCGGCGCGGACCGATCCCGAGGCCAAGCGGCACAAGGGCATCTCCATGATCGTCGTGCCCACCACCGCCGAGGGCTTCTCGTGGACGCCCGTGCGGACCATGGCCGGGCCGGACACGAGCGCCACCTACTACCAGGACGTCGTGGTGCCCGCGTCCAACCTCGTGGGCCCCGAGCACGGCGGCTGGCCGCTCATGACCAACCAGCTCAACCACGAGCGCGTGGCCCTGACCTCGGCGGGGCCGCTGCAGGCCTCGCTGCGGCAGGTGCTCGCGTGGGCACGCGAGACCCGCTCCGCGGACGTCGGGCTGCCCGGCTCCGGCGTGGTGCTCGACCACGAGTGGGTGCGCTCGCACCTGGCCCGCGTCCACGCCATGGCCGAGTACCTGGCGCTGCGCAACTGGGAGATCGTCAGCGCCGACGACGCCACGCCCACCCGGATCGCGGCGTCGGCGACCAAGGTCTACGGCACCGAGACCGCGACCGAGGCCTACCGCCTGCTCATGGAGGTGCTCGGGTCCAGCGGCTACCAGCGCGCCCACTCCCCGACGGCCGCCCTGCACGGGCGGATCGAGCGGCTGCACCGCTCGGCGCTCATCCTTACCTTCGGCGGCGGCACCAACGAGGTGCAGCGCGACATCATCGCCACGGCCGGGCTGGGCCTGCCGCCCGCCCCGCGCGTGGCGCCCGCCCCCGCTCCCGCTTCTTCGGCTCCCGCCTCGGCCCCGGCTCCGGCCCGGAAGGACGGCTGACATGGACTTCCGCATCAGCGACGACATCCGCGAGCTCACCGGCCTCGTCCGTGACATGGGCGAGAAGCTGGTGACCGACGAGTCCCTGCGCGAGCTCGACGCCCGCTTCGGCCCCGGCACCGAGTCCGGCGGCACCGACCGCGACACGGCCCGCTTCCACGCCGAGCTGTGGTCCGCGCTCGCCGAGGGCGGGGTGCCGGGCGCGCTCGCGCCCGAGTCCTGCGGCGGCGCCGCGCTCGGCGTGGTGGCCGAGGCGCTCGTGCTC
>DUTZ01000269.1 GCA_012841845.1 Actinomycetales bacterium
GTGACGACGAGGGTGCCGCCGCGGGCCGCCCCGCCGGCCGCGTCGAGGGCCACGGCCTCGGCGTGGCGGCCACCCGCGGGTTCGGTGGCTCCGGTGGCGACGAGGTTCCCGGCGGCGTCGAGCAGTGCCGCGCCCACCGGCGGATTCGGACTGGACACACCCACCGCCCGCTCGCCGGCGGTGACGGCGGCCTGGGTCGCCTCGTACAGCGACTCGTCGAACGTCTCCACCGTGTCGGCGCTCAGCCCGCGCGGCCGGTGAGCGCGCCCTCGCGCAGGGTCTCGATCATCGCGTCCGGGTCCGGGGCGCCGTACACGGCGGAGCCGGCCACGAAGACATCGCAGCCGGCGGCCGCCGACTCGCCGATCGTGCGGGCGTCGATGCCGCCGTCGATCTGGATCACCACGTCCAGGCCGCGGCGGTCGATCTCCGCGCGCAGTGTGCGCACCTTGTCGAGCATGTCGGGCATGAAGGACTGGCCGCCGAAGCCGGGCTCGACGCTCATCACCAGGACGAGGTCGATGTGCTCGAGCAGGTCGAGGTACGGCTCGACGGGGGTGTTCGGCTTGATCGAGATGCCCGCCTTGCACCCCTTGGAGTGCAGCAGGTCCGCGACGGCCCTCGGGTCGTCGGTGGCCTCCACGTGGAAGGTCACGTTGTACGCCCCCGCGTCGGCGTAGTCGCCGGCCCAGCGCAGGGGGTCCTCGATCATGAGGTGGCAGTCCATGGGCTTGTCGGTGACCTTGCCGATGGCCTTGGCGACCGGCGCCCCGATGGTGAGGTTGGGGACGAAGTGGCCGTCCATGACGTCCACGTGGATCCAGTCGGCGGCGGGGATCCGCGCGATCTCGTCGCCCAGGCGGGCGAAGTCGGCGGAGAGGATCGACGGGGCGATGAGCGGCTGGTACGAGGAGGCCATGCCGTGATCCTACGTGTCCCGTGGTGGCGCCCTGCTACTGCTCGACGAGCTGGTAGATCTCCATGAAGCCCCGCGGTCGAACCAGGTCCCATCCCTCGACGTACTCCCGCACGAGCAGCGTCGCGTCACCGCCCAGTTCCTCCGTCTCGAGGTCCGGGAGCGAGACCCTGTCGATGCGGCTGGCGCCGCTCTTCGAGATGACCAGATGGTCCTCCGGGTCGAGGAACGCCCCGGCCACGTACTCCATCTCGTCGAGCTCGTCCGGCGTCCGGGACACCACGAGGGAGCCATCCGACCGATCCCAGACCCGCAGGCCGCCGTCGAAGTCGACCGTCGCCGCCACGTAACCCGGTGAGATCGAGTAGTCGGCGAGCTTCCTCGTCCCGTCCTCGCCCTCGAGGTCCACGGCGGTCCCGTCCTCCTCGAGGAGCACCAGGTTCTCGTCGGCGTCCACGTAGAGCAGTGCGCCCCACAGGTGGGCGACCGGGGCTTCGTAGAGGGCACGGTCGACTGCGTCGCCCGTGGCGATATTGATCACCTCGTCGTAGTAGTCGCGCTCGAAGTGGTCGATGTGCCGCATCGTCACGTGCGGGCCGTCGAGGAAGGGGTCCTCGTAGACCAACTCCCTCGTGTCATCCCTCCACCGCTCGCTCATGTCGGCCACGTCCACGGCGTGGACGGTCTCGTCGTCGCCGTCCCGCATCGTGTAGAGGATCGAGTCGGGGGTCGAGACAAAGGTGGAGAACCGCGCATCGGAGACGTCGACCTCCAGCGAGGCGACCGGGTCGGTCTCCCCGAGGACCATCGTGTGGAGGGTGACGTAGTCGCGGCGGCCCTCCAGACCGACCGAGGGCTCGTGGGACCCCATCGCCACGACGACCGCCGGCTTCCCGTCCACCGTCGTCCCGCGACACTCGGTCACCTGGACGCCCTCGTGCCCCTCGGTGGCGGGTGGAAGCGACACGACCTCGAACTCCCCCGTGGACGGGTCGAAGATCTCCGCGGGGCGGGTCGTGGGGCCGGAGGTCTCCGCGCAGTGCCGGGTCACGGTGCCGCCGGGGCCCAGATCCCACCAGTGGTCGAGCTGCACGAAGCCGCCGGCCGCGCCGTCCTCGGAGGACGAGGCGTCCCCGGACGCCTGCCCCGCCGACTCGGTGGAGGGTGCGGGGACGTCGTCGGATCCCCGGACGAGCTCCCCTCCCCCGCCGCAGCCCGCCAGGATCAGGGTCAACACCAGTGCCCCGCCGACGCCCGCCCTACGCATACCGACCCCTTCCGACCGTCCGTGTCCACGCGTTTCGTCTCGGCACCCCCGGGGACACCGCCGAGGAGACTCTACGACAGAGCCGGACGCGGCCGGGACGGGTGTCACACGGCGCCGTCCACCACCTGTCGACAGAACGCGATCTGGTCCCCGACCACGCGGTCGAACCACGGGTCGACGTACGGGTCGAAGTGCGTGCAGTCGTACTCCAGGTAGCGGCCGCG
Source organism: Actinomycetales bacterium (assembly GCA_012841845.1). Lineage (GTDB taxonomy): Bacteria > Actinomycetota > Actinomycetes > Mycobacteriales > Mycobacteriaceae > Dietzia. The sequence continues at coordinate 2,408 of DUTZ01000269.1, forward strand.
CGGCATGCGGTCGGCCACGCGACGGGCGGTCGCGGCGGGGGTGATCGCGTCGCGGGTCGCGATCTGCACCAGGGCGGGGCAGGCGACCCGGGCCGCGCGCCGGCCCGGTGAGTAGGCCCCCA
>DUTZ01000270.1 GCA_012841845.1 Actinomycetales bacterium
AGCGCGGCGGCGGCGAGCAGCGCGCAGACCAGGCCGGCCACGGCCATCTGGCCCACGACGGTCGCGCCGAGCCCGGCGCCGAGGGAGCCGCCGAGCGCGCCGAGCACCGCGCCGAGCGACCACACGGCGTGGAAGCGGTTGATGAGCGAGCGCCCGTGCAGGAGCTGGACGCGGATCCCGTGGGCGTTCATGGCCACGTCGGTGAGGGCGTCGAACACCCCGAACGCCAGCAGCAGCGCGGCGAACACCGCCACGACGGGCGAGAGTCCGAGCACGGCGGCGACGAGGGAGGCGCCGACCATGGTCGCCACGGCCACGGCGCCGTCGGAGCGGCGGCGCATGAGCAGGGGTGCGAAGATCCCGCCGACCAGCGCGCCGGCCGGGTAGCAGGCCATCGCCAGACCGAACGCGGCCGGGCCCAGGTCGAGCGCGTCCTTGAGGTCGGGCAGGCGCGGCACGATCGCGCCGAAGACGGCGCCGTTGGCCACGAAGAGCAGGGCGGTGGCCAGCGCGGGACCGCGCACCGATTCCCGTGTCCGCCCGTTCACAGCCGCCACCCTAGCGGCGGTAGCCTCGACGCCGAGGCGGTCGCCGAGACGGCCGACGAAAGGGCGGACATGTACGACGTGACGGCGGGGATCGAGTCCCACGACGGCGGCCGGCGCGTGGTGTGCACGGTGCCGCTGCCGGTGGAGCCGGCGGTGGTGTTCGACGCGGTGGCCACCGGCGAGGGCATCAGTTCCTGGTTCGTGCCGTGCGCGCTGGAGCCGCAGGTGGGCGGCCGGATCGTGCAGTTCGCCGACCCGGGCGCGCCCGACCCCACGGCGGGCCCGGAGGCGGCGGCCGAGGCGCTGCTCACGGCGACGGTCGGCGAGATCACCGAGTACACCCCGCCCGCCGCCGGCGCCCCGGGCCGCTTCGTCTACGCCGAGCGCGACTGGATGGGCGAGGGCGTGCCGGTGCCGCCGTGGGAGACCTCGTGCGAGGTGGTGTCCGACGGCGAGGGCGGCACCGTGCTCACCCTGCGCTCCGGGTTCGGTTCGGAGGGGCAGCTCGCCGCGGAGTCGGTCGACGGCAGCGTGGACGGCTGGCGGCACGCCCTGACCGTCCTCGCGCACCGGCTCACGCACCGGCCGGCCGACGGCGTGGTGACGGTGGACGCGGCCACGGATCCGGTCCGCCTCACCGTCCCGCTGCTGTGGGACCGCGTGATGGGGCGTCTGGTGGCGCCGGCCGCCGGCGTGGGCGCCGCGGGACCGGCGGGATCGGGTGACGACGACGAGGGTGCCGTCGCCCGCTCCGGCGAGGTGGGCGGCATCGTGGCGGCCTCGTCGGGCGCCTCTGCCACGATCCTGCTCTCCGCCCCGCTGGACGGCGTGGTGGAGCTGTACGCTTTCCCCGCCGGCGAGACCCCCGAGTCCGCGACCCACCACGCGGCGGTGGCCGTGCGGGTCTACGAGTACGTCACCGTCCCGGGCGGGGGCGACGAGCCGCTGGGCGCCGCGGCCGTGGACGGCGTCGAGCCCACGTGGGACGCGCCGCGCTGGCGGGCCTGGCTCGACGAGCTGGCCGCGCCCGCCGAATAGGGCGCACACCGAGGAGAAGGAGTTCGAGATGACCGGCACCCCCACCGCCGTCGCGGCCGTCGCCGCTGTGGCTGCCGACGCCCCGCTGGAGAAGACCACCGTCACCCGCCGCCCGGTGGGCCCGCACGACGTGCTCATCGAGACCGAGTTCGCGGGCATCTGCCACTCGGACATCCACACGGTCCGCTCCGAATGGGGCCCGACCGTCTACCCGCTGGTGCCGGGGCACGAGATCGTGGGCATCGTGCGCGAGGTCGGCGCCGGGGTGACGCGCCACGCGGTGGGCGACCGGGTGGGTGTGGGCTGCATGGTCGGCGCCTGCCACGAGTGCGCGGCGTGTGACGACGACCAGGAGCAGGAGTGCGAGCGGGGGCCGGTCATGACGTATGCCTCCCCGCTGCCCGAGGGGTCGGTCGAGGGCGAGGTGACGCAGGGCGGCTACTCCACGCACATCGTGGTGGAGGAGCGGATGGTGGTGCGCGTGCCGGAGTCGCTGGACCCGGCGTCCGCCACGCCGCTGCTGTGCGCCGGGATCACCCTGTACTCGCCGCTGCGGCAGTGGAACGTGGGGCCGGGGTCGAAGGTCGCGATCCTCGGCATGGGCGGGCTCGGGCACGTGGGGGTCAAGCTCGCCGTCGCGATGGGGGCCGAGGTCACGGTCCTCTCGCAGTCCACGGCCAAGCGGGAGGACTCGCTGCGCTTCGGCGCCGTCGAGCACCACGCCACCGGCGGCGAGGAGGGAAAGGCGAACCTCAAGGCGCTGCGCGGCCGCTTCGACCTGCTGCTCAACACCGTCTCCGCCGACCTGCCGCTGGACCCGTACCTCCGGCTGCTCAGGCCGCGGGGCGTCATGGTGGAGATCGGGCTGCCCACCGAGCCCGCGCGGCTGCGGCCCGGGACGCTCGCGGCCGGCCGGCGCGTGCTCACCGGGTCGATGATCGGCGGGATCGCCGAGACGCAGGAAATGCTCGACTTCTGCGCCGAGCACGGGATCACGGCCCAGATCGAGCTCATCGCGGCGGAGAAGATCAACGAGGCCTACGACCGGGTCGTGTCCTCGGACGTGCGCTACCGGTTCGTCATCGACGCGGCCACATTCTGACCCACCGGGCCGGAAACGCGGATCGCGCGGGCGCCGACATAGAGTGAGGCGACGCGCACCCGTGCGCACCGCACGACCGTAGAACCGACGAGGAGCGAGACCCGCATGGCGGATTCCAACGACACCGTGACCATCGCGACCGGTGAGGGCGCGCCCGGCACGACCCTCCTGGGCATCGGCGCCTACCGGCCCCGCCGCGTGGTGAGCAACGAGGAGATCTGCGAGAAGATCGACTCGACCACCGAGTGGATCTACGAGCGCTCCGGCATCCTCAACCGTCGGATCGCCGAGCCCGACGAGACCGTCATCATGATGGCCAGCGAGGCCGCCCAGAAGGCCGTCGACTCGGCGGGCATCGACCCGGAGCTCATCGACGCGGTGATCGTGTGCACGTCCACCTACGAGTGCATGACGCCGCACGCCGCCCCCAAGGTGGCCATGAACATCGGCCGCAACGGCATCTCGGCGTTCGACATCTCCGCCGGCTGCGCGGGCTTCGGCTACGGCCTGGCGGTGGCCACCAACGTCATCCGCGGCGGCGGCGCCAAGCACGTCCTCGTGGTGGGCGTGGAGCGGATGAGCGACGGCATCGACTTCGAGGACCGCAACACCGCCTTCATCTTTGGCGACGGCGCCGGCGCCGTGATCGTGGGCCCGTCCGAGTCCAACGACGTGAGCCCGGTGGTGTGGGGCTCCGACGGCAAGCAGGCCGACGCCATCAAGCAGACCAAGAACTGGCGCGAGTTCATGGACGAGGCCGCCGACGCCGCCGCCGTCCAGCCCTACCTCGTCATGGACGGCTCCAAGGTGTTCCGCTGGGCCGCGGTCCAGGTGGCCAAGGTGTGCGCCCAGACGCTGGAGACCTCGGGCGTGACGGCCGAGCAGATCCAGGCCTTCATCCCCCACCAGGCCAACGGCCGCATCAACTCGGCCATGGCCAAGCACCTCGGCCTGCCGGACACGGTGGCGATCGCCAACGACATCGAGCAGACCGGCAACACCTCGGCCGCCTCGATCCCGCTGGCCATGGAGACGATGCTCCGCGAGGGCCAGGCCAAGCCGGGCAACATCGCCCTGCTCATCGGCTTCGGCGCCGGCCTCTCCTACGCCGGCCAGGTGGTCCGCCTGCCCCAGAACCCGCCGATCGACTGACCCCGAGCACCCCTGCCGCGCCCGCGGCGAATCCCCGACGATTCGCCGCGGGCGCGGTCGCGTCTGTCGCACACTCACCTCATGCGAGCCTCGTCGTCGTCCTCCCCGGTCCTCACCCTCGCCCTCGCCGCAGGTCTCCTGCTGGCCCCACCCCTGGCCGGCGCGGCCGAACCCGTGCCCGTGGCGCCGACCGACCCGGCCGCGCAGGTCGCGGGGTCGGTCGAGGGGATGGCGCGCGGCACCGGGATCATGCCGGGCGTCGGCGGCGGCGACGGGCCCGCGGTCTACGGCACGCCGGAC
>DUTZ01000271.1 GCA_012841845.1 Actinomycetales bacterium
CGGCGACCCTCACAGGGGCCGCCGATCCGCTCACGGAGTCGCCGATTTTCGGGTGTGGGGCCGGCCGCCGGAGGCCGACCGCCGGGGGCCGGCCGTCCGGGGTCAGGAGCCGAAGGGCACCGCGGCCGAGGAGACGGCGCTCGGGGTCCAGCCGTTCGCGGCGTGGTCGCGGATGAACTGCATCATGCCGTAGAAGGCGTTGCCCGGGCAGGCGGTGCCGCCCCACTGGCGGTGGCCGGAGACGGCTGGCATGCCGCGCGAGGCTCCGCCCTGCGGGTTGTGGTAGTTGATGTTCGACTGCGGGTGGACGCCGATGGCGCCGGAAAGCGTGCGCACGCAGTCGATGGTCGCGCCGATGGCGGCGGCGGTCGGGGGGTGGTACGAGAAGTCGCCCAGCAGGCTGATGCCGATGTTGCCGTTGTTGTAGCCGCCCACGTGGCCGCCCGTGACGATCGGCGGGGCCACACCGGCGACCGGCGGGACCTGGAACACGGGGCCGCCGCCGACCGTGCCGCCGCGGCCCTGGTAGATGCGGCCCTCGGGGTCGATGATGAGGTGGTAGCCGACGTCGCCCCAGCCCAGCGTGTTGGCGTGGTAGTTGTAGATCGCCCGCACGCTGGCGGCACGGTCCGGACCCGGCTGCACGGCCGTGTGGTGGATGGTGATGCCCTGGGCCGCGAAGAACGTCGGCGACCAGCGGTTACCGGAGACGTCGCCCGCGCCCCACGCCGCGCGCGGGATGACGGGGAGGTTGAGCAGGCCCGTGCTGCCGAGGCTGTAGTTGCGCGGCGTGCCGCGGCCGTCGTCGAAGGCGGTCGCCTCGGAGCCGGCGGGCGCGTCGACCTCGTAGCTCACGGCGCCGTCCGGCGCGGAGACGAGCTCGGAGGCGGGCAGGCTGCCCGAGTCGGGCGCGGAGTCGAGCGCCTCGAGCGGGATCCAGTCGCCCACCGAGCCGTCGGGGAAGCCGAAGCGGATGCGGCCGAGCATCTCCTCCGGGCTGGGGAAGGTCACGCCCACGTAGCCGAGCGGTCCGGACGGCTGGATCATGCCGCTGCCCGTGGGGACCGCCTGCATGAGGTCCTGGACCACACCGAGCGAGCCCGTGTCGAAGGGGAGGGCGCCGGCGAGCGGCGCACGGACCGAGGAGGCGACGGCGGCACCGAGGCCGACGGACGCGGCGGTGAGGAACCCACGGCGGGAAACGGACATAGAGAGCACTCCAGACAGGACTTCGACAGATCTCGCGGCACGGACGCCTGGCATATCGGCGGGACGGCCGTCACATTACGCGCCTGTCGTTACAAAATCGAGATATTCGTTACCGAAGTGATACCTGTTTCGTATGTGACTGATGGGGTGATTTTTGACGACTAAGTATGCGGCTACGGCGGGGTGTGGCGGGCTCCGGGGGTGGGCCGACGCGTCGCACGGCCGGCGGGCGGATCGAACGGCGGGCCGTCCGGGGGGCTGGCCCGCAGCGGCCACCGTTTCCCCTCCGCGCCTACGCAGGTGTGGCCGCGCTCGTGATAGTGGCCAGGCGCGGCCACACCGGCGCAGGCGCGGACCAGGGGAGAAGCGTCAGCGACGAGTTCTCCACAGCCGCCGGGTGCCTCCACAGTCAGCGCCCGGAGAGGCCGCTCTCGGGCTTCGCAGGCTCAGGCTCTCGGTGACACTCGGCGGCATGACGCGACACGACCGAAGCGCCCGCCCCCACGCCCCGAGCCGGGATGACGACCCGGTCGCCACCGCCCGCGAACTGTTCAGCAGGCGGGACCTGAACGCACGGGGTATGAGCCGTTATGACATCGACCGTGCGGTGTCGGTCGCGACGCTCACGCGCGTGGGACGCGACGCCTACGTTCTCGGGGGCCCGGCCGAGACGGCGCGGCAGGCTCTGGTCGAGCGGAGTCTCGCCGCGATGCGGCGGGTCGACGACGGCACCGTCCTCTCCCACGCCTCGGCCGCCGCCGTTCACGGCCTGCCGCTCTGGGGTCTGCCGACGCACATCGCCACGGCGTCCCGGCATCGGCCGGGGCACGGCCGCCAGGACTCCGGAGAGATGCGCACGTTCAGCGCCCCTCTCGACGGTGCGGTCACCCGGGTGCACGGCATCCCGGTGACGACGCCGGCACGCACCGCCGTGGACATCGCTCGCGAGTACCGGCTCGACCCCGCGGTCTGCGTGGCCGATATCGCGCTGCACCGCGAGCTCGCGACGGAGGCCGGGCTCGCCCATCACGTGGACCTCGCGGCCGGTCGCCACGGGGTCGGCAGGGCCCGCGCGATGGTGGCGCTGGTCGAGCCCGCCACCGAGTCGCCACTCGAGACGCGGAGCCGACTGGCGTTCGGCCGTGCCGGGTTGCCGGAGGCGGAGGCCAACGTGGAGATCTACGACGGCGACGGCGTGCTGCTCGCGCGGCCCGACTTCCTGTGGCGCGAATGGCGGCTCATCGGTGAGGGCGACGGATTCGAGAAGTACACGCTCGGCGGCACCGACAAGGAGTCGTTGCTCGCCGCGATCAAGAGCGAGAAGTACCGCGAGAACCGGCTCATGGCCCAGGGGTTCGTGATCATCCGCTGGACCTGGTCAGATCTGCAGCATCCGCGGGTGCTCGCCGCGCGCGTGCGGGCCGCGCTCCTGCGGCAGCAGGCCGCAGGATTCGGCCCTGCGGTGGGTCGGCTGGCCGGATGAGCCCCCGCCCGAGCCGCCGCCGTCTCCCCACTCCGCCGCCACGCCTGCGCAAGTGTGGCC
>DUTZ01000272.1 GCA_012841845.1 Actinomycetales bacterium
CGCCGTCGGTGCCGGTGACGCCCTCGGCGAACTCGTCGAGGGCCGCGGAGTCCACGACCCCGCCGCCGCCCGCGCCGGAGGCCGGCTTGGCCACGGCGACGCCGTTCGCGGAGCCCACCGCCTGCACGGCGGCGTCGATGAGCGCGTCGAGCGCGGCCACGTCCTTGACGCCGGAGGCGTCGAGCGTCGCGAGGTCGCCGCCGCGGATCGAGGCGCCGTCGCGGGTGCCCAGGGCGATCTCGGCCGTGACGTGCTGCGCCCAGCCGGGGCCCAGCTCCCAGGTGCCGGTGACGCGCTCGGCGATGTACGAGGCGCGCTTGCCGGAGCGGCCGAGCACGGCGCGCAGCGCCTCGCCCACCGCGTCGGACAGGACCGGGCCGAAGGGCGCGTAGCCGCGGGCCAGGCGCGAGACCTGGTCGGACAGCGTCGGGAAGTCGGCCTCCGCCGCGCCGTCGATCGCGCCCAGGCTCAGCTCCGTGCCCAGGTCCAGCAGGAGCTGGTTGCGGCGCGAGGAGACGCCGTCGCACAGCGTCTCGATGGAGTCGCCGCCGGCGATCTGCTCGGGCCGGACCTTGGTGCGCAGGGCCACCAGCATGCGGGTGGCCTCGGGGGCGCCGAAGTCCAGGTCGTCCGGGCGCGGGGCGCCGGGAGCGGCCTCTGCGGGCGTAGTGGATCGGTCCGCACCGGCCGTGCCGGGGGTGTTGACGGCCGGTGCGGGGTCTGTGGGGGCCGCGTCGGCAGAGCCGGCGGCCGGGGTGGCGGACGCCTCGTCGGCCGGGGCGGCCGGGGCATCCGTGGAGGCGGCGGTGTCCTCGTCGTCGTCGACACTGGGCGGCAGGGTGCCGTACAGGGCCGCGGAGTCGCGCTCCACGTTGAGCACCTGGGCCCGGGGGCCGCGGTGCGTGGGCAGGTCGAGGGTCTTGGAGGCGAGGTTCGCCACGGTCGGCGCGTTGGCCACGCCCACCTCGACAAAGGCCTCCACGCCGAGCCCGCCGCGCTCCACCGGGGTGAAGAGCAGCTCCTGGGTCTCGATCCAGCGGACCGGGCTGGCGAACTGCCAGGCCAGCAGCTCTACGAGCAGCAGGCGGCCCAGGCGGACCGGGGTGGCGGCCCACGCGTCCCAGTTGGCGAGCACCTCGGCGAGGGACTCGGCCGGCACGAGGTCGGCGATCTCCTGCACGAAGTCGCGGTCCAGGGTGAACAGGCGCGGCACGAGGTTGGGGATGTACCGGCCCACGAGCACCGAGATGTCGATGTCGTGCGGGATCAGCGCGTCGAGGGTGGCCCGGAAGTCCGGGACGCCGCCGCGCAGGACGGTGGAGTGGAAGGGCACGTCGATGCCGGGGACCAGGATGAAGGCGTTCTTGCCGCCGGAGATCTCCAGCTCGCGCTCGACGGCCTTCTCCAGGGCCTCGCAGCCCGCGACCGTGCCGGCCAGCGCGTACTGCGAGCCGGCGAGGTTGTAGTTGACGATCTCGAGGAACTCTCCCGACTCGGCGGCCACGCCGGCCACCCAGTCGGCCACGTCGGCGTCCGCGATGCCCATCTGGGACGGCCGGATGGCGGCCATGCGGTAGTCCGAGCGGCCGCGGGCGTCACGCGGGACGAGCTGGTGCATGGTCGAACCGCGCTGGAACACGATCTCGAGCAGCGGCTCCAGCTCGAGCACGCCGGAGATGGCGGCCAGGGCGTCGTACTCGCCGATGGAGTGGCCGGCGAAGTAGGCGTCGTCGATGAACAGCCCGTCGGCCTCGAGCTCGGCGCGCTGCGCCACCGCGAGGCACGCCATGGCGACCTGCGTGAACTGCGTCAGGTAGAGGACGCCGTCGGGGTGCCGGTGGACGGTGCCGCGGACGGTGACCTCGGTGGGGTTCTCGCGGACGAGGGAGAGGATCGAGAAGCCCAGGGCCTCGCGGGTGTGCTTGTCGGCGCGGTCCCAGATCTCGCGGGCGGCCGGGCAGCGGGTGCGGCCCTCCATGCCCATGCCCTTGGCCTGGATGCCCTGGCCGGGGAAGGCGTAGACGGTGCGCGGGGCCTCGGTGAGGGCGGTGGCGGCCATGACGGTGGCGCCGTCCACGGTGCACGTGACCTCGAGGACCTGGCCGCCGGCGTGGCGGCCGGTCTGGACGGCGCGCACGGCGATGTGGTCGCCCGGGCGGACCGGGGCGAGCATGCGGGCGGTCCAGCCCGCGATCCGCAGCGCGGGGGTCTTCCCGTCGGAGGCCTGCACCGCGTGCTGCGCGGCGGCGGAGAGCCACATGCCGTGGACGATCACGCCGCCCAGGCCCGCGAGCTCGGCCGCGGTGTCGGAGACGTGGATCGGGTTGTGGTCGCCGGAGACCAGCGCGAACGCGGTCATGTCGTGCGGCGCCACCAGCGTGGTGGACACGCGGGTCTGGCGGGTGGTCTCGGCCGGGCTCACGGCCTCGCCGCGGGCGTCGGTGAGCGCGCCGCCGGCCGGGCGGGGGTCGCCCACCTCGGCGCGGCCGGTGCGGCCGCGGATGGCGAACCGCTCGGTGAGGGTGCACAGGGCGGTGTCGGCGCCGTCGGCGCCGAGGGTGGAGACCTCGACGGTCACCTCGACGACGCGGCCCAGGTCGGTGTCGCGCACCGCGCCGGACCGGGCGACGACGACGAGGTCGGCGGCCTCGGACGGCAGGGCCGCGTGCATGCGGACCCCGTGATCGAGGTGGACCAGGTCGAGCAGGCCCTCGACCACGGTCCCGGCCCCCGACGGGCGTCGGGTCTCGCCGAGCACGGCGAAGACGGCCGGCCAGGCGGCCCCGACGAGCGCGTCC
>DUTZ01000273.1 GCA_012841845.1 Actinomycetales bacterium
CCCGCCGCGCCGTCCGCCGTGCCCGTCACGCGTCCGACCCGCCGGCGTCCGACCGCCGGTCGTGGTCCGGGGCCCGGTCGGCGACCAGACGGCGCGCCCAGCCGTAGTCGGTCTTGCGGCTCGGGTGCCGGCCCACCTCGTCGACCACCCAGTACGCCGCCGGGATCTTGTAGCCGGCCAGGCTCGAGCGCAGCGCGGCGTCGATCTCCTCGAAGCCGCGCGGCGACCCCGACCACTGGACCACCGCGCCGACGCGCTCGCCGAAGCGCTCGTCGGGTACGCCGAGGATCACGGCGTCCTCCACCCCGTCCACGGCCTTGAGGGCGGCCTCGACCTCCTCGGCGAAGATCTTCTCGCCGCCCGAGTTGATCACCTGGCTGGCCCGGCCCAGCATGATGATGGTCTCCGGCCCGTCGTAGACGCCGCGGTCGCCGGTGAAGCAGCGGCGCTCGCCGGCGATCTCGCGGAACGTCTCGGCCGTCTTGTCGGGGTCCTTGTAGTAGCCGCTGGGCAGGTAGCCGGACTTGACGATCCAGCCCACCTCGGTCGAGTCGTCGGGCAGCGGCTCGTCGAGGTCGTCCACGAGCTGCAGCGTCGTGCCGCGCGGGATGCGGGGGCCGTGGTGGGCGAAGAGCGCGCCGCTGTCGACGTCGGCCTTCGTCACCATCCCGAGCCCGCCGTAGCCGCCCTCGGAGGTGCCGAACGCGTCCATGATCATGAGGTCCGGCCGCAGCGCGAGCAGGTCCGCCTTGACCGCCGGCGAGAACAGCGCGGCGCCCGAGGAGACCATGAACATGCTCGAGGTGTCCGGCTCGGTCCGCCGCATCGCCTCGACGAGCGGCCGCACCATGGCGTCGCCGGCGACGATCGCCACCTGGATCCTCTCCCGCTCGATCGTCTCCAGCGCCTCCTCGGCCCGGAAGTGCGGCAGGTAGTAGCAGGTCCCGCCCGCGAACAGCGCGGTGAACGTGGGCATGATGCCCGAGGTGTGGATGAGCGGCATGAGGACCAGGTAACGCATCGGGTCCCCGCCCAGGCCCGCGCGCGACTGGTGGAACTCGTCGGGCACCGGCTCGCCCGTGTGGTAGTCCGCCCCGCCGCCGAGGCTGCGCCACAGGTCCTCCTGCCGCCACATCACGCCCTTGGGCTTGCCGGTGGTGCCGCCGGTGAAGATGAGGAAGAGGTCGTCGGGGCTGCGCTCCACCCGGGTCCGCTCGGGAGAGGCCGCCGCGACCAGGTCCCCGGCGTCGTGCGCCCCGTCCGGCACCGGGGCGCCGCTGCCGTCCTCGACGACGACGAGGTGGCGCACCCTCTCGAGCCCCGCGACCGCGCCGGAGACGGCCGCGCCGAACTCCCGGTGGAACACGAGCACCGCGGTGTCCGAGTACTCGTACAGGTAGCGCAGCTCGGGGCCGGCGTAGCGGTAGTTGATGCTGATCGGCACCGCCCGCAGCTTGAGTGCGGCGATCATCACCGCCAGGCAGTCCACGCCGTTGCGCAGGTGCACGCCCACGTGGTCGCCCACCCCCACCCCGAGCCCGGCCAGGGCGTCGGCCCAGCGGTTGACCTCGGCGTCGAACGCCGCGTAGGTGAGGCGGCGGTCGCCCTCGACCACCGCCGGGCGGTCGTCGCCGTAGGCGTCGACGGCGTGCTCGAACAGATCTGCCAGGTGGTGCGCCATGGGCTTCTCGTCTCTAGACCGGGGTGATGGGCAGGGGCGTGCGGGTGGGGCCGAAGGCGAACGCGGCGCCGGTGCTGATGCGGGTCACGGCCACCTCGTCGGATTCGCGGGCCGGCTCGTCTCCGAGGCGCAGCACCGCCTCGACATGCGTAGCGGTGACCGTCTCGGTGAGGGTCCACCGCGGGTCCACCGCCTGGGCGGCCGCCGCCAGCGGCCGCAGGTCCCCGGCGGCGAGCAACGGCGCCCACGTGTCGTCGGCGAACGCCGCGGCCGACCGGTCCCAGCGGACGATCACCTCGTCGTCGTTCTCCCCCGCCGTCCAGCACGAGAACCCGGTGTACGCGACCGGGCCCGCGAGGGGGTGGACCCGGAGCACCGCCGCGAGACCGCGGGCGTCCCCGCCCGTGCCCAGGACCTCGCGCAGCCGGCCCGCGGCCACCCCGGCGATGCCGGTGGCCTGGTAGGCGAGCAGCCGGTCGGCGGTGGCCGCGTCGGACCGGCGGCGGACCGACTGGTGGAAGCCCACCGCGAGCAGGTGCATCTGCAGGTAGACCTCGCGCGTGATCCGGACCAGGGCGGCCGAGGTGAACTCGTCGAAGCGCAGGTCGGACAACAGCGGGCCCGCGTAGTCGTCCCGACTCCCCTCGCCCGTGGCGTCGCGCGGGGCGGGCGGGGGGAAGGGGAAGTCGACGGCGAGGCTGGACGCCGACTCGCGGGCCGGCTCCGGGAGCGTGGCCGGCTCGGCGTCCGGGTCGATGCGCACGGTCCAGTGGCAGTGCGGGGTGCGGCCCTCGGGCTCGCGGGGCGGGCGGTGGATCGGCGCCACCTGCGCACGCGGGTTGGTGGCCAGGGCGGTGGCCGGGAAGGTGGGGTCCTCGATGTCGTGGCACATCGTGCGCACGAGCCGGTCCCCCATGCCCTCGACGTCCATGAGCGCGCCGCAGTGGTCGAGCCAGAACTCGCCGTGGTCGTGGTCGGTCACGGCGTAGCGGAAGTCCATGAACTCCGGCGGCGCCCCCACGTCCAGTTGGAAGCCCTTGAAGATCTCGGCCACACCGTCGCCGGTGATTGACAGCGCCTCCTTCATGCGACGGGTGTAGTGGGGGCTCGCGGCCTGCCACTCCTCGATCGCGACGTCGCGCATGCCGTCGACGCCGAACTCGCCGAGCAGCGCCGGCATCCCGGCCCGGTCGATGAGCTGGCCGATGAGCAGTAGGTCGGGGACCAGGCGGGCGAGCGTCGCGTGGTCGAGGGACTCCAGCGGATCCGGCTGCGGGGCCACGGCGCTCAGACCTCGTCCGGGCTCGACACGGGCCACAGCGGCGCCGGGCTGTCCTCGATGCGGTACCAGCCGGCCGGCTTGCCGCCCGCCGCCTCGAAGCGCGCCTTCATGGACGGGGTGAGCGCGTCGGCCTCGTACATCCGCATGAACAGGTCCACGACGTTGCCGAAGTCGAAGAAGTCGCGGTGCCACGCCCACTGCCGGTTGCCGTTGTAGAGGAACCACGAGCCGCCCAGGCCGTGGACCTCGTACGGCTCGCCGGTCCTCGGGTCCACGGTGTCGCGGGCGATCTGCTTCCACAGGCACAGCACGTCACCGGTCTCCGGGTCGATGATCGTCCGGATGTAGGGGTACTCCCAGCCGTCGAGCCCGGCCATCTCCTGGCCCAGCGCGATGTCGCGGATCTCGTCCCTGCCCACGGCCATGAAGTCGTCCTTGGTGCCGTAGTTCCAGCCGTAGGTGGCGTCGTCGGCGTAGAAGCGCGCCAGGGGCTTCCAGTCCTTGTTGCGCTCGCATTCGGCGTTGGCGTCGATCCACTCCTGCACGAAGTCGGCGATCTCGGCGCGGTCGTATCGGGTCACGTCACACTCTCCTGGGCGGGGTCAGTTCTCGACGAGGCGCAGGGCCTGCGTCGGGCAGTACTTGACGGCCGCCTTGACGGCCTCGAGCTGGTCGGCGGGCACCTCGCCGCGCTTGGCACGGACCCTGGCCTCGGGCCCCTTGGGAACCGTGAACCAGTCCGGGGCCTCGGCCTGGCACTCGGCGTGCCCCTGGCACAGATCGAAGTCGACCTCGACGTGCATCAGCGCTCTCCCTCCGTCGGGCGCTGCCGCCGGCGGTAGCGCACGGTGCACGGCTGCGCGAGCTGGACGACCATCTTCGAGTGGTCGTTGTGGTAGGACTCGGCGGGCTGGGCGAGCTCGAACTCGTACTCGCGGAGCAGGATCGAGAAGATGGCCTTGATCTGCAGTTGCGCGAACGCCGCGCCCACGCAGCGGTGCCGGCCCGCGCCGAACGGGATCCACGTCCAGCGGTTGACGATGTCCTCCTGCCGCGGCTCGTCGTAGCGCTCGGGCTCGAAGGCGTCGGCGTCCGGGAAGTCCTCGGGCAGCCGGTTGGAGACGGCCGGCGAGGCGGCGACGGTCTGTCCGGCGCGCACCACGTAGTCGCCGATCCGCACGTCCTCCTGCGCCACGCGCATGAGGATGATGAGCGGCGGGTGCAGCCGCAGCGTCTCCTTGAGCGCGTTCTCCACCCTGGGCATCTGGCGCAGCGCACCGAAGGAGTACTCGGCGCCGTCGGCGTAGACCTCGTCGAGCTCGGCCACCACCTCGGCCAGGTAGTCGGGGTGGCGCAGCAGCTCGATGAGCATCCAGGCCGCGGTGCCGGAGGTGGTGTGGTGGCCGGCGAACATCATCGAGATGAAGATGCCGGTGACCTCGTCCGGGGTGAACCGCAGCGAGCCGTCCTCGTTCCGGATCGACACGAGCACGTCGAGCAGGTCGCGGTCGTCCTTGTCCGCCGGCGGGTTCGCGATGCGCCCGTCCATGATCCCGGAGACCAGCTCCACGAGGCCGGCGCGCGCGGCGTCGCGCTTGCGGAAGGCCGGGATGTCGGCGTACGCGTCGATGTAGGCGTGCGGGTCGGTGCCCTGCTCGAGGTCGTGGTAGAGGTGCGCGAACCGGACGTCGAGCTCCTCCCGGAACTTCGGGCCGATGAGGCACGCACTACTGGTGTAGATGGTGAGCTCGGAGAACCACTCGAGGAGGTCGATCTCGCCCTCGTCGCCCCAGTCCGCCACCATGCGCTGGACCTCGCGGGGGATGGTGACGGCGTGCTGGCGCATGTGCTCGCCGCGCAGCGCCTGGTTGTGCAGCATCTCGCTGCGCCGCTCGGGGCTGGCGTCGAAGACGACGCCCTCGCCGAACACCGGCGTCATGAAGGGGTAGGCGGCGGCCTGGTCGAGGGACTCGTCGGGCGCCCGGAAGAACGCCTCGTTGGCCGCCGCCCCGGAGGCGAGGCAGATGTCGCGGTCGACGATCCGGAAGATCCCCAGGTCGCCGCACTCCTCGCGCACTCGCCAGAACAGGCCGATCGGGTCGGTGCGCAGCTCGTCCATGTGGCCGAGCTCGCCCTCGCCGCCGGAGACCCGGGTCGGCTCGCGGAGTTCGGAGAAGTCCGTGTCCGTCTGTTCGGTGCTGGTCATGTCCAGTCCTCCTCGATGGGGGCTTCCGGCTGGATCTCCAGCTCGGTGATCTGGGCGCCGCGCGGCATCGACACCAGGGCGGCGACGCCCCGGGCGAGGTCGGCGGGCTTGCACATGCGGGGGTGGCGGCCGAAGCCGTGGCGCACCCAGTCGTTGATGACGGCCTCGGCGGTCGCCGGGTCGAACTCGGTGCCCATCTCCGTCATCACCGGACCGGGGCGGACCACGCCCACCCGGACGCCGGTGCCCTCCGCCTCCTTGCGGATCTGGTGGGCCATGGTCTCCAGACCGGCCTTGGCGGCCACGTAGGCGCCGGAGCGGGGCCGGGCGGTGTAGGCGACGTCGGAGCCGATGAGCACCACGTCGCCGCGCCGCCGCCCGACCATCCCGGGCATCACGGCGTGGAGCAGGCGCTGCACCGAGAGCAGGTGGATGTCGAGCTGCGCGGCGAAGGCGTCGGGGTCCATTTCCCACACCCGGCCCATGGTGAGCGTGCCGGCGCTGGAGACCAGCACGTCCGGCGCGCCGTAGGCCTCGTCGGCCGCGGCGACGAACGCCGCCACGGAGTCGGGATCGGTGACGTCCACCGCGCACGCGGTGGCCTCTCCCCCGGCCCCGCGGATCGTCTCGACGAGCTCGGCGA
>DUTZ01000274.1 GCA_012841845.1 Actinomycetales bacterium
ACGCCGGGCACCGCCGGCGGTGTCGTCGGCGGCCAGCTCGTCGTCGATCCTCCCCGCGTCCCCGGCGCCGGCGGCGATGAGGGCGGTGAGCACGGTCCAGCGCAGGTCGGTGTCCACGACGAGGCCGGGCAGTCCCGCCTCGTCGGCGCCCGCGGCGAGCAGCATCTCGAGCACCCGCCCCTGGTCGGCGGTGACGGGACAGGCGCACAGGGCGGTGAGGAAGGCCAGCTGGTGGTCCGAGCCGGGCTCGGCGGACCGGGCGGCGTCGAGCATCGCGCCGCCGAACGCGGGCCAGCCCGTCGAGTCGGCCCAGTCCTGGTCGGCGTAGCGAGCCAGCGCGGTCTGGGCCTGCGTGAGCACGCGCTGCACCACGCCGATGTGCGGCTCGCGCGGCGCGGCCCGGGACACCACCTCGACGAAGCGGCGGGCGGGAAGCCGCGCCTCGCGGGTCATCTCCCACAGCGCCGACCAGCACAGGGTGCGGGCCAGGGGATCGGACACGTCCTCGAGCGAGTCCAGGACGGTGGCCAGGGACCGCTCGTCGAGGCGCACCGAGCAGTAGGTGAGGTCGTCGTCGTTGGGCAGCACCAGGTCGGGCACCGGCTCCCCGGCGAGCTCGGCGACCTGGGTCCGGGCGTCGGCCACGTCGAGTTCGGCGCGCGCGGTCCGCACGAGCTTCCCGGAGTCGTCACGGCTGTAGAGGCCCACGCCGAGGCGGTGGGTGCGCAGCTCGCCTGCGCCGGGCGCGGCCGGGCCCTGGACCACCGTGAGCGCGCCGATCGTGTCCCCACCGTCCGCCGACCGCTCGACCTCCACCGAGATCGGGTTGATGCCGGTGGTGCGCAGCCATTGGCCGGCCCAGCCGGACAGGTCGCGCCCGGAGGAGGCCTCGAGGGCGCGCAGCAGGTCGTCGAACTCGGCGTTGCCCCACGCGTGCTCGCGGAAGTAGGCGCGCAGCCCGGCGAGGAACGGCTCGCGTCCCACGTACGCGACGAGCTGCTTGAGCACGGAGGCGCCCTTGGCGTAGGTGATGCCGTCGAAGTTGGCCTCCACGGTCTCCAGGTCCACCATGTCCGCGGCCACCGGGTGCGTGGAGGGCAACTGGTCCTGGCGGTACGCCCACGACTTCTCCACGTTGGCGAAGGTGGTCCACGCGTCGGTGTACTGCGTCGCGTCCACCTGCGCGAGCACGGAGGCGAAGGTGGCAAACGACTCGTTGAGCCACAGGTCGTCCCACCACCGCATGGTCACGAGGTCGCCGAACCACATGTGCGCCATCTCGTGCAGGATCGTCTCGTTGCGCCGCTCGTAGCGGTAGCCGGTGACGCGGGAGCGGAACACGTAGTCCTCGAGGAACGTCACGGCGCCCGCGTTCTCCATGGCGCCGGCGTTGAACTCGGGGACGAAGATCTGGTCGTACTTGCCGAAGGCGTACGGGATGCCGAACTCGCGGTGGTAGAAGCCGAAGCCCTCCTTGGTCTCCGCGAAGAGCCGGTCGGCGTCGAGGTGCTCGGCCAGCGAGGCCCGGCACAGCAGGCGTAGAGGGATGACGCCGTGGTCGTCGGTGTAGGTGTCCTCCTCCACGTGGTACGGGCCGGCGATGAGCGCCACGAGGTAGGTGGACATGATCTCGCTGGTGGCGAAGTGGTGCACGATGGTGCCGTGCTCGCCGGGCCGCTCCTCGGCGGGGGTGTTGGCCACCACCACCCAGTGCCCGGGGGCGGTGACGGTGAGGGTGTACGTCGCCTTGAGGTCGGGCTGGTCGAAGCACGCGAAGACGCGCTTGGCGTCGGCGGTCTCGAACTGGGTGTAGAGGTACACCTCGCCGTCGACGGGGTCCACCATGCGGTGCAGCCCCTCGCCGGTGGTGGTGTAGGACAGATCGGCGACGACGACGAGCTCGTTCTCCTCCGCGAGGTCCGGCAGCGTGAGGCCCACCTCGTCGTCATACCCGGTCGTGTCCAGGTCGCGACCGTTGAGCGTGGCCGAGTGGATCACGGCGGAGCGCAGGTCGATGAACGTCTCCGCGCCGGGCGTGCGGCACGCGAACCGGACGGTCGTGCGCGAGCGGAACGTGCCCGCCCCGGGTGCGCCCGCGCCGTCGGTGAGGTCGAGGTCCACCTCGTACGCGTGCACGTCGAGCAGGGCGGCGCGGGTGGCGGCGTCGTCGCGGGTGAGGTTGAGCGAACGCATCGGGAGTGCCCTTCCTGAGGTGGGTCGGCAGTCGACCCCGGTTCTACCACCGCGGGCGCGGGTGGCGGGCCCGCGGCGAGGTCGGGAGAATGACGACATGACCACAACCCCGTCGTCCACCCGCCGCACCGTCGATTTCTGGTTCGACCCCCTGTGCCCCTTCGCCTGGGTCACCTCGCGCTGGATCCTCGAGGTGGAGAAGGTCCGCGACATCGACCTGAACTGGCACGTCATGAGCCTGTCCGTCCTCAACGAGGGTCGCGACCTCGACCCGGACTACATGGAGACCATGCGGAAGGGCTGGCGCCCGGTCCGCGTGGCGATCGCGGCCGCGCAGCGCCACGGCGACGAGGTGCTCGGCCGGCTGTACACCGAGCTGGGCCGCCGGATCCACGACGAGCGCCGCGGCATCGAGGACCCGGCCGTGATCGGCGAGGCGCTCGCCGCC
>DUTZ01000275.1 GCA_012841845.1 Actinomycetales bacterium
AAGTACATCCTTTGGAACAAGAGCATGGTGGAAAGGCCGCGGCGGCCTGGCGGGCCCGCGCCGACCGGCCGGACACCCAGACCAGCGCGCGGGGCCGGGTGCCCTCGATCTGCTCGAGCGCCCCGGCCTCCACCGCCGTGGCCACGGCCCGGACCTGCGCCCCCGCCATGGACGCGTGCAGCAGCGCCGCGGTGGCGTCGCCGGCCCGCAGGGCCTCCGGGTCGTCGAGGTCGATCACGCCGTCCCGTCGGCCGGCGTCGGCGTCGCTGGTCAGATCAGGCACGGACGATCGCGAGGACCTCGTCGGCGATCGCGCGGACGCCCTCCCCGGTGGGCGCCTCGGCGTTGAGCCGCAGGAGCGGCTCGGTGTTGGAGGCGCGGAGGTTGAACCACGTGCCCTCGCCCAGGTCCACGGTCACGCCGTCGAGCCGGTCGACGGACTCCGCGCGGGCGGCGAACGCGTCGACCACGGCCTCCATACGGTCGGTCTGCGCCTGCGCCGACTCCAGGGTCGAGTTGATCTCCCCCGACGCCGCGTAGCGCGTGTAGTCGGCCATGACCTCCGAGAGCGGCGCGTCCTGACCGCCGAGCGCGGCGAGGACGTGCATCGCGGCGAGCATGCCCGAGTCGGCGCCCCAGAAGTCGCGGAAGTAGTAGTGCGCCGAGTGCTCGCCGCCGAAGACGGCGCCGGTGTCGGCCATCTGCGCCTTGATGAAGCTGTGGCCGACCCGTGTCCGGACGGCCACCCCGCCGGACTCCTCGACGAGCTCCGGCACGGCGCGCGAGGTGATGAGGTTGTAGATGACGGTGGCGCCGGGCTCCTTGGCGATCTCCCGCTCGGCGACGAGCGCCGTGATGGCGGACGGTGCGACGGGCTCGCCGCGCTCGTCCACCACGAAGCAGCGGTCCGCGTCGCCGTCGAAGGCCAGGCCGATGTCGGCGCCGCTGCTGCGCACCAGCTCCTGCAGGTCCACGATGTTGGCCGGCTCGAGCGGGTTGGCCTCGTGGTTGGGGAAGGTGCCGTCGAGTTCGAAGTACAGGGGCACGATCTCCAGGGGCAGGCCGCCGAGCACGGCCGGGACGGTGTGCCCGCCCATGCCGTTGCCCGCGTCCACGGCCACCTTCAGCGGCCGGATCCCGGACAGGTCGACGAGTCCGCGCAGGTGCTCGCCGTACCCCTCGAGCACGTCCTGCTCGGTCACCGAGCCCGCCGGGCCGTCGAAGGCGGGGACGCCCTCGACGAGCTCGTCGCTGATCACGCCGAGGCCCGAGTCCTGGCCCACCGGCTTGGCGCCGGCGCGGCAGAGCTTGATGCCGTTGTACGCGGCCGGGTTGTGGCTGGCGGTGAACATCGCACCGGGGCAGTCGAGGCTGCCCGAGGCGTAGTACAGCTGGTCGGTGGAGGCCAGGCCGATCGTCACCACGTCCAGGCCCTGGCCGGTGACGCCCTCGCCGAAGGCGCGGGACAGGCCGGGCGAGGAGTCCCGCATGTCGTGCCCGATGACGACCCGGTCGGCACCCTCGGACCGCATGAGACGGGCGAAGGAGGCCCCGACCTCGCGGACGAACTCCTCGTCGATCTGTTCGCCGACGAGCCCGCGGACGTCGTAGGCCTTGATGACTGCTCGGACGGACTCGGCGCTGCGTGCCACGGGGCTGCTCCCAGGGGTGAGGCGGACGGACTCGGGTTACGCCGTAGACAGTACCCGCGGGAGGGTCTCAGTGGCCCTCGGTCCGGTCGGCCCCGGCGTCACCACCCGCGTCGGGGCCGGTGGGCACCACGCGCAGGTGCGGTCGGCCGGCCCCGTCCCCCGCCCGGTCGGCCCCGGCGTCCGCCTCGGCGTCG
>DUTZ01000276.1 GCA_012841845.1 Actinomycetales bacterium
CCCCGAAGGCCACGATCGCCGTCGTCGTGGTCCTCCTCGTGCTGGCCGGGATCGGACGCCTGGCGGGATCCGACGACGACGCGGGCGGTGTGACGGGCACGGCCCCGACGTCGTCCACGGTCGCGCCGTCGCCGCCCTCGTCGTCGTCACCGGAGTCGCCCCCGGCTCACCCGCCGCCGCCTCCGCCTACGCCGCCGGAGGAACCCCTCCCGCCGCCGGCCCCGGAGGGGGCGCCGGCCGTCGATCCGCTGGTCGGCCCGGCGCGGGCGGCGCTGCCGCTGCTCGAGGTCAAGGGGCGCGCGCCGCGGACGGGCTACGACCGCGACCTGTTCGGGCAGCGGTGGTCCGACGACGTCTCGGTGGAGCTCGGGCGCAACGGCTGCGACACGCGCAACGACATCCTCCGGCGTGACCTGCAGGACGTGGTGACCAAGCCGGGGACGCGGGACTGTGTGGTGCTCACGGGTGTGCTGGACGGGCCGTACACCGGGGAGCGGATCGACTTCGTGCGCGGGCAGGGCACCTCGAACCTCGTGCAGATCGACCACGTGGTGGCGATGTCCGACGCCTGGCAGAAGGGGGCCCAGCAGCTCAGCGAGGAGCGGCGCCGCGACTTCGCCAACGACCCGCTCAACCTGCTCGCCGTGGCCGGGCACAGCAACCAGCACAAGGGCGCCGGCGACGCGGCCACGTGGCTGCCGCCGCGTAAGGAGTTCCGCTGCGGCTACGTGGCGCGGCAGGTGCTCGTCAAGGAGCGCTACGACCTGTGGGTGACGCCCGCCGAACGCGACGCCATGGACCGGATCCTCGCCGGCTGCGGCTGAGCGGGGCCCGGTTCAAAAGTCGAAGAAGCCGCCGCCGTCGCCGCCGAACAGGCCGCCGTCGAAGAACCCTCCGCCGTCGCCGCCCCCGCCGTCGCCGCCGAAGAGTCCGCCGTCGAAGAAGCCCCCGCCGTCACCACCGCCGTCGCCGCCGTCGCCGCCCATCAGGCCGCCGTCGAAGAACCCGCCGTCGTCGCCGCCGCCCATGTCCCCCATGTCGCCGCCCTCGCCCATGCCGGAGGCGAACTCCTCGCCGCCGTAGGCGACGCCGGACATGCCGGCGAACATCATGTTGAACAGCATCATCGAGCCCATCATCCACACGCCCGTGCGGAGCGCGGACGCCCACCACGGCTCGGAGTACCAGCCGGCGGGCACGGGACGTCCGGCCACCATGCCGCCCGGGTAGTAGTGCGGGTTCTGGTCACTGGGGTGGTCGGAGGCGCTGAGCTGTCGCCCCTCGAAGTCGACGGTCCGGTCCTCGGTCACGCGGCCGGCGCGGTCCTGCCCGTCGGTCTTGGGCAGCTCGGGCCCCGGGTCCATGTCCATCGCCAGCCGGGCGGCGCGCACGTAGTACAGGCCCTCGAGCGCGGTGTCCTTGGCCAGCCGCGCCTGCACGGGGGTGCGGGCGTTCTCCAGCTCGGTGGCGGCGGCGGTGTAGCGCTCGGACGCGTCGGCCATGGCCTGCTTGGAGGCGTCGTCGATGCCCTCGAGGTTGAGCACCTGCCCCCCGAGCCGCTCGATCCAGCGAGCGGCCTCGGCGCGGTGGTCCTCGATCGCGTGGGCCTGCTGCGCCTCGAGCTGCGTCTGCCCCTTGCCCTGGGCACGGGAGACGACGGCGACGGCCACCGCGAGCACGGCGGCGATGAGGAGGAATTCCACGGGCTGACCTTTCTCGGTACTGCCCCGTCGAGCCTACCGAGGTCCCGCCCGGGCGCGTCGGACGCGGACCTCGTCGTCGTCCCGTCCCGTCGCCGCGCCCTCCCCCGCCGTCAGGGTCCGTGGCCGCGCCGCAGCGACACGACGGTCGACAGGGCCGTCGCGGCCGACGCCGCCCCGGACAGCAGGAACACCCCGCCCGGCCCCGCGGCCCCCGCCACCACGCCGGCCGCGAGTGGCATCGCCACCTGCGCGGCGCGGTTGCCGGTGATGCGCAGCGAGAGCGCCGCGGCGCGGTTCCCGGACGGCGCGGCGGCGGTCACCCAGTTCATGGTGACGGGCTGGTTGAGGCCCCACACCAGGCCGATCGCGGCCAGCGCGGCGCCCAGGACCAGCACGTGCCCGGAGACTCCCAGGACGATCAGGGCCGGGGTCGCGACCGCCGGCGCCGCCAGCAGCACGGCGCGCTGACCCCACCGCCGCAGGACCCACGGCGTGGCGGCGCGCGCGACCATCGAGAGCACCGACCGCGTGGCCACGAGCAGCGTCACCACCAGCGGCGTCAGCCCGGCGTTCTCGCCGACCACCGGCAGGTAGGCGGTGATGAGGTCGATGCCGGAGACGACGACGAGGGAGGCGAACACCGCCGGGGCCATCCCGGGGCGGGCCAACAGGGTCGTCATCGGGGTGGGCCGGTCGGGCGCCGCGGTGCCCGCCTCGGGGCGGGCCCGTCGGGGCAGGCTCAGCGCGAACGGCAACGCGGCCGCGATCACGGCGGCCGTGACGAGCAGGGGCATCGCGGTCTCGACGGCGCCGCCGGGCCCCGCGCGCAGCAGCAGGCCCATCGCCGGAGTGCCGACGGACTGCCCCACGGAGACGGCGAGGGTGAACATGGCGAAGCCGTTGACGTGCCGGTCCCGCTCGAGCAGCTCCATGACGAAGCCCTGGGCACCGATGAGCGTCATGATCTGCCCCAGCCCGAGGACCGTGTTGGCGGCGGCGAGCAGCAGGAGTGACGGCGAGGCGGCGGCGCCCGCCACGGCGACGGCGGCGGTCGCGATCCCCACCACGAAGATCCCCTTGCTGCCCCGCCGGTCCACGAGCCGGCCGAAGCGCAGCGCGAGGAACATCGGCACGACCGCGAAGGTCGCGGCCACGAGCCCGACGGAGGTGGCGTCGCCGCCCAGCGCGAGCACCCGGTAGGACACCGCGACCCGGATGGCGTCGAAGACGCCGTTGACCAGGACGACGGCCACGAAGAGCCGCCCGAGCGGAGGGACCACGGGCCCAGGCTAGTCACCGGGCCGGTTCCGGAGCCGGGCGCGGCGGG
>DUTZ01000277.1 GCA_012841845.1 Actinomycetales bacterium
CCGCCGGCACCGGCTCGGCCGCTCTCGCGGGGCTGCCGGTGCGGCCGGTCAAGGGCGAGGTGATCCGCCTGCGGGCCCGGCCCGGCTGCGAGGAGCCGCCGCGCGGGGTGGTGCGCGCCTTCGTGCGCGGCCGGCCGCTGTACCTCGTGCCGCGCGACGGCGGGATCGTCGTGGGCGCCACCCAGTACGAGCACGGCGACGACCGCCAGGTCACCGTGGCCGGCGTCCGCGACCTCCTGGCCGACGCCGAGACGGTCTTCCCCGGGCTCGGCGAGTACGAGTTCGCCGAGGTCATCGCCGGTCTGCGCCCCATGTCGCCGGACAACCTGCCGCTGCTCGGTCCCGACCCCGCCGACCCGCGGATCGTGCACGCCACGGGCCACGGTCGCAACGGGATCGCGCTCACGCCGGCGACGGCGGACGCGGTCGTCGCCGCGCTGCTCGGCCGGCCCGTCCCGGAGGCCGCGCGCGCCGCCCGGCCGGACCGCTTCGCCGCGCCGGACCGCTTCGCCCGCGGATGAGCCCACTGCCGCGGCCGACTACGGTGGGTGCCACGACACGCGAGACGGACACGCGAGACGGAGAGGACCCCATGATCGTCACGGTGAACGGCGAGGAGCGGACGCTGGCCGACGGCGCGACCGTCCGGGCCCTGGTCGAGGACCTGGGCCTGCCCGAGGAGGGCGTGGCCGTGGCCGTCGACGGCGCCGTGGTGCCGTCGTCCACGTGGGACACCGCGACGCTCGGCGCGGGCGCGGAGGTCGACGTCCTCGCGGCGGTGCAGGGTGGCTGAGCCCGCCACGGGATCCACCCCCGAGCCCGGCCCCGAGCCCGCGGCCGGCGCCGCCACCGACCCGGCCGGCGTCCTCGACTCCCCGCTGGTCATCGCGGGTGAGGAGGTCGGCTCGCGCCTCATCATGGGCACCGGCGGCGCCGGCAACCAGGAGGTCCTGCGGGAGGCGCTCGTCGCGTCCGGCACCTCGCTCACCACGGTGTCGATCCGCAAGGTGGACCTGCGTCTCGGCTCGGACGGCGTCGGCCTGCTCGGGCTGCTCAGGGAACTCGGCATCCGCCCGCTGCCCAACACCGCCGGGTGCCGCGGCGCCGCGGAGGCCGTCAAGACCGCACGGTTGGCGCGGGAGGCGCTGGGCACCAACTGGGTCAAGCTCGAGGTGATCGCCGACGAACGTACGCTCCTGCCCGACGCCGTGGAACTCGTCGAAGCCGCCGAGGACCTGGTGGACGACGGCTTCGTCGTCCTGCCCTACACCACCGACGACCCGGTGCTCGCCCGCCGCCTCGAGGACGTGGGATGCGCGGCCGTCATGCCACTGGGCGCGCCGATCGGGACCGGACTCGGGATCTGCAACCCGCACAACCTCGAGATGATCGTCGAGCGCGCGGGCGTGCCGGTGATCTGCGACGCCGGCCTGGGCACCGCCTCCGACGCCGCGCTCGCCATGGAGCTGGGCTGCGACGGCGTCCTGCTCGCCACCGCGGTCACCCGCGCCGAGCACCCGCCGCTC
>DUTZ01000278.1 GCA_012841845.1 Actinomycetales bacterium
ACGGGCGGCGGCGGTGCGTCGGCGCAGCGCGTCGAACATCACATCTGCCGGATCGGGTACCGCAGGGCCAGGGCCTCCTGCTGCTCGGCGATGGCGCGGAACGCGAGCTTGAGACGCTGGCGCTCACGGGAGGACAGCTCGGAGGGGTCGATCTGGTTGTCCGGCTCCCGACCCTGGGCGACGAGCCGGGCGTGGTGGCGGATCTGCAACTGGCGGAGAAAATCGAAGGACAGCAGCAGGGAGCGGGCGTCGCGCTCCGCCATCGCGCCGGCGTCCCGCACGGCCTCGATCCGCTCCACGGTGCCCACCTGGGGCAGGCCCGCGGCCAGCGCCCGCAGGCGGGCCATCTGGACGATCGCGGACAGGCCGCCGGCCTTGACGTTGAGGGTGTTGCGGTACTCCCCCCGCTTCTCCACGACGAGCCCGCGCAGGAAGCCGATCGGCGGCTGCCAGTCGGCGGCCGTGCGGGCGAGGTGGGCGAGGAAGCGGGGGCCGTGCCGCGCGGTGTCGAGCAGCCGGCGCGTGACCTGCTCGCACAGCTCGGCGTCCCCGGCGACCGCCCGCATGTCCAGCGCGACCTGGGCGTCCAGGACGTGCTCGGACTCCGGCCGGTGCACCCACGTGTCGATCTGCTCGCCCCACTCCTCGACCGTCATCCGCCAGCGGGGGTTGGCGGCCATCATGTCGCCCGGGCACTCGGGGAAGCCGGCGTCGGCCAGCCCGTCCCGGACGAGCGCCGTGACCTCGGCGAACCAGGTCTCGTCCGCCGGACGCGAGGCCAGGACGAGCGCGCTGTCCTGGTCGCTGGCCACGCCCAGCTCGCCGCGGGCCTGCGAGCCGAGCACCACCCAGCAGAACGGGACCGGGGGCGGGCCCAGCCGCTCCTCGGCCAGCTCGAGCAGGCGGCGGGTGGCGGCGTCGGCGGTCGCGGTGATCACCCGCGCCACGTCCGACGGCGGGAACCCGCGGCGTTCCCACTCGCCGGTCATCGCCGGGAGCTTGCGCACCTGCTCGGCGACCGCGACCGGGGAGGACGCCCGGGCGATCCGGGCGGCGAGGTAGATGGGGTCGGCCTGGGCCAGGCGCAGCAGGTCCGTGGAGGTGACGACGCCGACGGGGCGGTCCCCCTCGTCGAGCACCGGCAGGTGGTGCACGCCCCGCTCCATCATGAGCAGGGTGGCGTCGAACGCCCGGGTGGTGTCCCGCACGTGCACCGGGTCGGCGGTCATCACCTCCCCGATCGGCGTCGACGGCTCCCTGTCCTCGGCCAGCACCCGGCTGCGCAGGTCGCGGTCCGAGAGGATGCCCACGAGGCGCCCGTCGTCCACCACGAGCAGGCAGGACACCCGCTGGTCGGACATGCGCCGCGCGGCGTCGCGGACCGGGGTGGACGACGGCGAGGAGACGGCGTCCCGGGCCAGCAGCTCGGAAACCGGGGTGCTCAGGGGGTCGCCGCCAGAGGCGTCGACCCGGACCGCGACCAGCTCCCCGCGGACACGGTTGCTCTCCTCGGCGAAGAACGCGCGGATGCCGGGGTGGCGGTCCGAGACGTCGTCGAACGCCGCGCGGGGGACCTCCAGCACGAGGGAGTCCTCGGCCGCCTGGATGAGGTAGCGGCTCGGCCCGTCGCTGGCGAGGGTGGAGTAGCCGCAGCTCTCCCCCACGTCGCGCGTCTCGATGAGCGCGCCCTCGGGGTCGCACACCTCCACGACCCCGGACCGCACCACGTGGAGGGCGTGGTTCTCCGCGCCCGGGGCCACGATCACTCCGCCCCGGCGGTGGTATCGCTGGCTCAACCGCGGGACCAGGGCCACGAGCTCGGCGCGGTCGAGGGTGTCGAACGGCACGCAGCCGGCGAGGAAGTCCACCACCTCGGCGATCTCGACGTCCATCACTCCACTGTGGACGCCGCGGGCCCGCGGTGTGAGCCGCTTCACGCGATTCACACCCGCGGGCCCGGCCCGTGCGGCGGCGGTGGTGGCGTCAGGCGCCGAGCGCCGCCACGATCCGGTCGCCCACCTCGGAGGTCACGATCGCCGCGTCGACCCGCGAGCCGAGGTCGGCCTCGACGGCCGCCTCGATCGCCGCGGCCTCGGACTCCTTGCCGAGGTGCCGCAGGAGCAGCGCCACGGAGAGGATCGCGGCGGTGGGGTCGGCCTTGCCCTGCCCGGCGATGTCCGGGGCCGAGCCGTGGACGGGCTCGAACATGGACGGGTTGGTGCCGGAGGCGTCGATGTTGCCGGAGGCCGCGGTGCCGATGCCGCCGGTGACGGCCGCGGCGAGGTCGGTGATGATGTCGCCGAAGAGGTTGTCGGTGACGATCACGTCGAAGCGCGAGGGCTCGGTGACCAGGTAGACCATCATGGCGTCGATGTGGCTGTAGTCGACCGAGACGTCGGGGAACTCGGGCGCCACCTCGTCCACCGTGCGCTGCCAGATCCCGCCGGCGTTGACGAGCACGTTGGTCTTGTGGACCAGCGTGAGCTTCTTCCGACGCCCCTGCGCGCGGGCGAAGGCGTCGCGGACCACGCGCTCGACGCCGTAGCGGGTGTTGACGGAGGTCTCCGTGCCGATCTCGTGGGGGGTGCCCACGCGCATCGCGCCGCCGTTGCCGGTGTAACTGCCCTCGGTGCCCTCGCGGACCACCACGAAGTCGATCTCGCCGGGGTTCTTGAGCGGCGTCGCCGAGCCCGGGTACAGGCGTGAGGGGCGCAGGTTGACGTGGTGGTCGAGCGCGAAGCGCAGCGGCAGGAGCATGCCGCGCTCGAGGATGCCGGCCGGCACCGAGCGCGGGTCGCCGATGGCGCCGAGCAGGATCGCGTCGTGCTCCTTGAGGCTGGCCACGTCCGCGTCGGTGAGGGTCTCGCCGTTGCGGAGGTAGCGGCGCGCGCCGAGGTCGTACTCGGTCTTCTCCACGCCGGGGACCAGCGCGTCGAGCACCTTGAGCGCCTCGGCGGTGACCTCGACGCCGATGCCGTCGCCGGGGATGACTGCGAGCTTCATCGTTCCTCCCCTCAGGCCAGCGAGATCTGGGTGGCCACGGCGTCGAGCTCGGAGACGATCCGGTCGACGGTCGGCTCGGCCACGACGCGGTCCACGCGCAGGATGAGCGAGGCGTTCTCGCCGTCGGTGTCCTGGCTCAGCGCCGCCGCCTGGATGTCGATGCCCTCGCCGCCGAGGATCGAGCCCACCTTGCCGAGTACGCCCGGGCGGTCGGCGTAGTGGACGAAGAGGTTCTGCCCCTCGGCGCGCATGTCGAAGCCGCGCTGGTTGATCCGGACGATCTTCTGGACCTTCTCCAGGCCGGAGAGGGTGCCGGTGACCTCGGCGGTCGCGCCGTCGGCGGAGACGGCGGTGACGGTGACGGTGCTGCGGTAGGACTTGGACTCGCTGCGGGTCTCCACGGAATGGGTGACCCCCCGCTGCTCGGCCATCTGGCCCACGTTGACGAACGTCGCGGGCTCGTCGGTGATGGCGGAGAACATGCCGCGCAGGGCGGCCAGACCCAGCACGTCCACGGACTCGGCGGCGAGCTCGCCGGCGACCTCGATGTTCACCGTGGTGGGGATGCCCGGGCACAGGTGACCGGCCACCAGGCCGAGCTTGCGCACCAGGTCGAGCCACGGCGCGACCTCGTCGCCGACGGGGCCGCCGGTGACGTTGACCGCGTCGGGGACGAACTCGCCGCGCAGGGCGAGCAGGACGCTGCGGGCGACGTCGGTGCCGGCGCGGTCCTGGGCCTCGCTGGTGGAGGCGCCGAGGTGCGGGGTGACGACGGTGTTCTCGAGCTCGAACAGGGGCGAGTCGGTGCACGGCTCCGTGTCGAACACGTCGAGGCCCGCGGCCCGGACCTTGCCGGACTTCAGCGCGTCGACGAGGGCGTCCTCCACGATGAGGCCGCCGCGGGCGGCGTTGACGATCACGACGCCGTCCTTGGCCCGGGCGAGGCGCTCGGCGTCGAACAGCCCGGCGGTCTCCTTGGTCTTGGGCAGGTGCATCGTGATGATGTCGGCGCGCGAGACCAGCTCGTCGATCTCCACGAGCTCGATGCCGAGCTGCGCGGCGCGGGCGGGCGGCAGGTACGGGTCGTACGCGATGAGCTCGGTCTCGAACGACGCGAGGCGCTGGGCCACGAGCTGGCCGATGCGACCCAGGCCCACCACGCCGACGGTCTTGCCGAGGAGCTCGACGCCGTTGAAGGAGCTGCGCTTCCACGTGTGCTCGCGCAGGGTGCGGTCGGCGGCCGGGATCTGGCGGCACACGGCCATGAGCAGGGCCACGGCGTGCTCGGCGGCGGAGTGGATGTTGGAGGTGGGCGCGTTGACCACCATGACGCCGCGCTCGGTGGCGGCCGGGATCTCCACGTTGTCCAGGCCCACGCCCGCGCGGCCGACGATCTTGAGGTTCGGCGCGGCGGCGAGCACCTCGGCGTCGACCGTGGTGGCCGAGCGCACCAGGAGCGCCTCGGCGTCCTTGACGGCCTCGAGGAGCTTGGGGCGGTCCGGACCGTCGACCCAGCGGACCTCGACGGCGTCGCCGAGGGCGTCGACGGTCGACTGGGCGAGCTTGTCGGCGATGAGGACGACGGGGCGTCCGGCTGCGGTCACGGTGGGAACTCCTCGGGGTCGGGTACGTCCGGACGTCCCGTGCGGAGCGGGCGGACGCCGGTGACGACGCCGCCGGGGCCGGGACCCCGCCAGTCTAGGCCACCGGCCACCCCCCGGGACCAGTGGCCGGGGTGGCCCGGGACCCCTACCGTGGCGGATGTCATACCCGGACCGCACCGACGGACCGGGTGCCGCGAGAATCGTGAGGAGAGCCGATGCCGAGCACGTCCCGTCCGTCCGCCGGGGGGAGCCGGGGACCGATCCCCCGGCTCCCCGTCCTCTCCCCGGCGCGGGGACCCGCCGCGGTGGCGGCCTACCTCCGGGTCCACCTCTACGGGGCGGCCGTCGGCCGGAGCCTGCTCGACCGGTGCATCCGCGCCGTCGACCCCACCGACCGCGCGCTGCTCACGCCGATGCGCGAGCAGTTCGACGACGAGATCGACGTGGCCCACCAGCTGCTCGCCCGCCTCACGATGATCGGGACGCCGGGCCGGCGCCTGGTGCGCCTGTCCTCGCGGGTGGGGCTGGCCGCCCTGCCCGCCGGGCCGTGGGTGGTGGACCCGCTCACCCGCCTCGGAGCGCTCGAGGCGCTGCGCACGCTCGTCGTGGCCAAGCGGAGCATGTGGGAGATCCTCGCCGACTCGTGGGTCGCCGGGGCCGCCCCGGACGGTGACGACGGCGAGGCCGGCGATCTCACGGCGCGGGACATCTTCCTCGGGCTCGCCGAGCAGGCCGCGACCCAGGAGGAGGTCCTCGAGGCGCTGCGCCGGGTGTACGGGCTGGCGGCGTTCGGATGAGCCCCGCGGCGCCGGCCC
>DUTZ01000279.1 GCA_012841845.1 Actinomycetales bacterium
CCGCAGGACGGCGAGGACGGCCGCCTCGCCGGCCTCGGCGACGGTGCGCGGATCGCGGCGCGGATCCTCCATCGTCCTCCCCCTGCCGTCGGGCGCCGGGCGCGCCGGTGCGGGCCTGTAGCGTTGTCGCCAGGCTATAGCGGGGCCCGGCGCGGATCGCCGCCGGGGAAGGGAGACGACCACAGGTGGGGACGACGGACGCCGACGGATCGGATCGGTACACGGCGGGCCGCCGCGACACGGGGGACGCCGGAGCGCGCCCGCTCCCGGTCGGGGTGATCGCGGCGGCCGTCGTCGTGGGCCTCGTCCTGGTCGTGGGGGTGCTCGTCCTGGCGCGCGGCGTGGGCCGGGAGGCCGCGGAGACGGCGGCGAGCGAGCCGGTCACGGCCGTCACGCTGCCCTCCCCGGGCGCGGAGTCGCAGGAGTGCCTCGACCTCGTGGACGCGCTGCCGGAGTCGCTCGGCGACGCCGGCCGGGTCGCCCTCACCGAGCCGGCACCCCCCGGGGCCGCCGCCTACCGCATGCCCGACGCCGAGCCGGTGGTGGTCCGCTGCGGGCTCCCGGACCCGCCGACGTTCACCGTGGGGGTCGCGCTCCAGGAGGTCAACGGGGTGCAGTGGTTCAACGAGCCCGACCCGGACCCGGCCGTCACCTCGAGCACCTGGGTGGCCGTCGACCGGCCGCAGTACGTGGCGGTGACGCTCCCCGAGGGCAGCGGCACCGGGCCCATCCAGGCGCTGTCGGACACCCTGGAGGAGACCCTCGAGCGCGTCGAGCCGCGCCCCGCGCCGGTCGGGTGAGCCCCGCGCCGGTCGGGTGACTCAGCCCCGCTCGAGCGCGGTGCGCACCAGGGTGTCGAGCAGCGTCGGGTAGTCGACGCCGGTGGCGGCCCACATCTGCGGGTACATCGAGATCGGCGTGAACCCCGGCATGGTGTTGACCTCGTTGATCACCGGGCCGGAGGGGGTGACGAAGAAGTCGACGCGGCTGAGCCCCTTGGCGTCGATGGCCCGGAAGGCGTCCACGGCGAGCGCGCGGAGGTGATCGGTCTCGGCGTCGGTGAGCGGGGCCGGCAGGTCGAAGGTGCAGACGTCGTCGAGGTACTTGGTGTCGAAGTCGTAGAAGGCGTCCCCGGTCTCCTCGCCCTCGAGGCCCGTCGGCTCGCCGGGGATGTGCAGCTCGGCCGGCAGGCTGGCCTCGACCCGTCCGTCGGGGTACTCCAGGACCCCGCACTCGATCTCGCGGCCGACGATCGCCGCCTCGACGATCACCTTGGGGTCGTATTTCCGGGCCACCGCGATCGCCTCGTCGAGGTCCTCGTGCCGGGACACCTTGGTGATCCCGATCGACGAGCCGCCGCGGGCTGGCTTGACGAAGAGCGGGAGACCCAGCTGGTCGCGGTCCTCGGGCGAGAGGGTCGCGGTCCCCGGACGCAGCACCACCTGGCGGCCGATGGGCAGCCCGGCCGCCGCGAGGACCACCTTGGTGAACTCCTTGTCCATGCCGGCGGCGCTGGCGAAGACACCCGGCCCCACGTACGGGATGCCGGAGAGCTCGAGCAGCCCCTGGACGGTGCCGTCCTCCGCGTGGGTGCCGTGCATGACGGGGAAGACCACGTCCACGCGGGCCACGATCTCGCCGGCGCGGTCGCCGTCCACGTATCGGAGCACTCCGCGGTCGTCGGTGTCCACGCCGAGCGCGATCCGGGGCCGGTCCGGGTCGACCGTCGGCATGGTGCGGTCGACGATCGCCAGCCCCGACACGTCGTCGGGGCCGAGCGTCCACGTGCCCGAGCCGGTGATCCCCACGGGGACCACCTCGTAGACGTTCCGGTCGAGATGGGCCATGACGGCGCCGGCGGACACGCAGCTCACGGAGTGCTCGGTGCTGCGCCCGCCGTACAGGACGGCGACGGTGATGCGGTTGTTCACCGGGCCGAGGCTACTCGGGCTTGGTGGTGCGCCCCATGAGGCGCACCGCCACCTCGACCGCGTCGCCGCCCTCGTGGCAGATCTCGTGGACCGCCTCGGTGAGCGGCATCTCGACGCCCGCCCGGCGCGAGAGCTCGCGGATCGACGAGCACGACTTGACCCCCTCGGCGACCTGGCCGTGGGTGGCCTCCTGCGCCTGCTCGAGGCTCTCGCCCAGCCCGAGCCGCTCGCCGAAGCTCCGGTTGCGCGAGAGCGGCGACGTGCAGGTGGCGACGAGGTCGCCGAGGCCGGCCAGTCCCGCGAAGGTGGCGGGCTGGGCGCCGAGCGCGACCCCGAGCCGGGTGATCTCCGCCAGCCCGCGGGTGATGAGCGTCGCCGCGGTGTTGTCGCCCAGCCCCATCCCGGTGGCGATGCCGCAGACCAGGGCGATGACGTTCTTGGTGGCCCCGCCGATCTCGCACCCCACGACGTCGGTGTTGGTGTACGGGCGGAAGTAGCGGGTGGAGAAGGCGTCCTGCAGGCGGGTGGCGCGCTCCTCGTCCGAGCACGCGATGACGGTGGCGGCGGGCTGGCCCTCCGCGATCTCGCGCGCCAGGTTGGGGCCCGACAGGACGGCGATCCGCTCCTCGTCGATCCCGGTGACCTGCCGGACGACCTCGCTGATCCGGAGCAGGGTCCCGGTCTCGATGCCCTTGGCCAGGGAGATGACGCCGGCCTCGGCGGGGAACAGGTCCACCCACGTCTCGAGGTTGCCGCGCAGCGACTGGGAGGGGACGGCGAGGACCACCTCGTCCGCCCCCGAGAGCACCTCGGCGGGGTCCGACGACGCGGACACGGAACCGGGCAGGACGATGCCCGGCAGGTAGTTCTCGTTGCGGTGCTCGGCGTTGATGCCGCGCGCCACCTCGTCCCGGCGGGCCCAGAGGACCACCTCGGCCCCGGCGTCCGCGAGGATCTTGCCCACGGCCGTGCCCCACGAGCCCGCGCCCATCACCGCGATCCGTGCCATCTCGCCTCCCGGCCCTCGTCGTTCGCGCCCACGCTACCCGGCGCGGGGCGCCCGGGAGGCCCGGCTGGCAGGATGGTCGCCGATGACGACGACC
>DUTZ01000280.1 GCA_012841845.1 Actinomycetales bacterium
CCACCTCCCGGCAGGCCGCGGTGAGTCGATCCACGTCGCGCTGGTCCGGCACCACGAGCAGCACCTGGAGGCCGCGCCGGCGCACCGAGTCGGCGAGCACTGCCAGCGCGCGCGCCCAGTCGCGGCCCGGGGGGACGGTCCAGACGGCCCGCGCCGGGACGGCCGCCGTGACCGCCTCGAGGAACCTCGCCGTCATCGGGTGGTCCCCCCACCCCTCGGGCAACTCCACCGGGCCCGGTCCCACCGGCTCCGGCGCCGCGGGTGGGGGCACCGACTTCTCCGCCGCCGCGTGTCGGGGCGGCACGGCCAGGCGCAGCACGTCCGAGCGCATGCCCACCCACCGCCGGGCCACGTGCTCGACCAGGCGCAGCAGCTCCGGGGTGAGCACCGGCTCCGGCGAGACCACGCGCTCGAGCCACGCGAGCTCGCCGCGGTGGTCCGAGGCGTCGGACCGCGCCACGAGGAAGCCGTCCACGAGCCGGCCGGCGAAGCGCACCCGGACCCGCGTACCCGGGACCGCGTCGGCCGAGAGAGACTCCGGGACCAGGTAGTCGAACTCGCGGTCCAGGTGCCAGACCCCGAGCAACGGCAGGACCCGGGCCACCGGGGCGTCGGCCGCCGGGACCCGGGCCTGGGAGCGTGTCGTGGTCACGCCTGGAATCCTCGCACCCCGCACCGACATCGCGGGCGGTGCCGGAGCGGGACCATCGCCGGGATCAGAGCCCGGCGGCGCGCCTGAGCTCCTCGACGCGGTCGGTCCGCTCCCATGGCAGGTCCACGTCGGTACGCCCGAAGTGCCCGTAGGCGGCGGTGTCCGCGTAGATGGGGCGCTTGAGGTCCAGGTCGCGGATGATCGCGCCGGGCCGCAGGTCGAAGACCGTGGTCACGGCCTCCTGAATGACGGCGAGGTCCACCTTCTCCGTGCCGAAGGCCTCCACGAAGAGGCCCACCGGGGCGGCCTTGCCGATCGCGTACGCGACCTGGACCTCGACGCGCTCCGCCAACTCGGCGGCGACGATGTTCTTGGCCACCCACCGCATGGCGTAGGCCGCGGAGCGGTCCACCTTGGACGGGTCCTTGCCGGAGAAGGCGCCGCCGCCGTGGCGGGCCATGCCGCCGTAGGTGTCCACGATGATCTTGCGGCCGGTCAGCCCCGCGTCGCCCATGGGGCCGCCCAGGACGAAGCGGCCGGTTGGGTTGACGAGCAGCCGGAAGTCGCCGGTGTCGATCCCGCCGGCGGCCTCGGCCAGGACCGGCTCGATGACGTGCGCGGTGAGGTCGTCGCGCAGCGTGGTCTCGAGGTCGATCTCCGGGGAGTGCTGCGTGGAGATGACGACGGTGTCCAGGCGGACGGCCTTTTCGCCGTCGTATTCGATGGTGACCTGCGTCTTGCCGTCCGGCCGCAGGTAGTCCAGCGTCCCGTTCTTGCGGACCTCCGTGAGCCGGCGGGCGAGGCGGTGCGCGAGTGCGATGGGCAGCGGCATGAGCTCGGGGGTGTCCGAGCACGCGTACCCGAACATCAGGCCCTGGTCGCCGGCGCCCTGGCGGGCGATCGCGTCCTCGACCGGGTCCGCCGAGGTGCGCGCCTCGTGGGAGGTGTCCACGCCCTGGGCGATCTCCGGCGACTGCGCGCCGATCGAGATCGACACCCCGCACGAGACGCCGTCGAAGCCCTTCTCGGACGAGTCGTAGCCGATCTCCACGATCTTCTCGCGGATGAGCTGCGGGATCTCCACGTAGCCGGTCGTCTTGACCTCGCCGGCCACGTGGACCTGCCCGGTGGTGACCATGGTCTCCACGGCGACGCGCGCCGTCGGATCCTGCTCGAGCATCGCGTCGAGGATCGAGTCCGAGATCGCGTCACAGATCTTGTCCGGATGCCCCTCGGTCACGGACTCGCTGGTGAACAGCCGACGTGCCTGCGTCACAGTGGTTCTCTCTTCCTGGTCGGATGCGCGTCCCCCCGGCGTCCCCGCCCCGCGGGCGGTACCGGATCGCGTGGGACCAGACTAGTCGGTGCGCTATGCGGGGTCGGAGGCCGGTCGGCCGTCCAGCCGCGCGGCGACCGCGTCGAGGATCCGCCCGGCCATGAGGTCCTTGCTCCCACGGTCCAGCTCGGTCTCGCCCCCGGCGGCGTCGAGGATCCAGCCGCCGTTGACGTCCTCGCCGAAGGTGGTGCCGCGCCCCACCTCGTTGACGACGAGGAGGTCGCATCCCTTACGGGCGAGCTTCTCGCGCCCGTGCTCGAGCACCGACGCCGTGGCGTCGCCGGTCTCGGCGGCGAAGCCCACGAGCACGGTGCCCGCGGGGACGTCTCCCCCCGAGCGGGCGGCCACGAGGCCGGCGAGGATGTCCGGATTCTGGACCAGCCGGATCTCCGCGGGCTCGGACCCGCTGCCCTTCTTGAGCTTGGCCTCGGCCACCTCGACGGGGCGGAAGTCGGCCACGGCGGCGGCCTTGACCACCACGTCGGCGTCGGCGGCCAGCCGGAGGACCTCGGCGCGGAGCTCGCGGGCCGACTCCACCCGGACGCCCTCGACGGCCGGCGGGACCGGAAGGTCGGCGGAGGTCACGAGCGTCACGCGGGCGCCCCGGGCCGCGGCGACGGCCGCGATCGCGTGCCCCTGCTTGCCGGAGCTGCGGTTGCCGAGGAAGCGGACGGGGTCGAGTTCCTCGCGGGTGCCGCCGGCCGTCACCACGACGTGTCGACCGGCGAGGTCCCACGGGAGCGCGCCACCGTCGAGCAGCAGCGCGGCGAGCCGGCCGATGTCGGCGGGCTCCGGCAGGCGC
>DUTZ01000281.1 GCA_012841845.1 Actinomycetales bacterium
CGCGAGCCCGGTCACGCTCCTTCCGTGCGGCGGCGAGTCGGTCCCGGGCGCGTGCCAGCTCCCCGGTCGGCTCGCCCCGCGCGGCGGTGAGGTAGCGCTCGCGCTCCTGCCGTACCCGCTCGAGCAGCGAGTCGTCACCGGTGGGGTCCGCCCCGCCCGCGGCCGCGTCGAGTGCCCGGCGCAGCGAGTCCGAGTCCCCCGCCCCGGCGACCTGCGCCGCCGGGCTGTCCTGGTCCACCCGCAGGGCCGACCACAGCGGCCAGTCCACCTCGGTGTCCAGGAGCCTGCGCACCTCGTCGTGGGCGTCGTCCGCCGTGAGGGCCGGCCGGGTCGAGCCGGGGAACTCGAGGACGGTCTTCTTCCCGCGGACGAACTCCTTGCGGTAGCGCATCCGTGTGCCGTCGATCGTGAACTCGGCCTCCACGACCACCGGGACGTCCCGTCCCACCGGCGCGGCCGCCCGGACGCCCGCCTTGGTCGACGACGCCTTGTGCTCGAGCAGCATGTGGAGCCCGTCCACGAGGCTGGTCTTGCCGGATTCGTTGGGTCCCTCGACCACCGTCACGCCGGTGTCGGGGAACCGGACCTCCTCGCGGCGCACGCCGCGGAAGTCCTCGAGGAGCAGGCGGTGCAGGATCATCGGGCATCCTCCCCGGCCAGTCGGTAGAGCAGACCGAGCGCGTTGCCGGCGTCCTCCGCCGCGGGATCGGACGACGCGGCGAGCTCCCGGAGGTCCTCGACGGCGCGGCCCGCGTAGCCGCCGACGAGGCCGGAGAAGTCCGCGTCCTCGGGTCGCACCACGAGGTGGGTGTTCCGTTCCCACACGCGCGCCGAGGCGAAGAGCTCCGACCACCGCTCCAGGCACGAGTCGATCCGGGCCCGGAGCGCCACGCCGACCGCGCCCGTGAGACCCAGCCGGAGCACGGTGCGGACCTTGTCCGGCGCCTCCTCCACCCGCTCGACCAGCGCGTCCATGTCGCCGTCCGTCTCGATCACCGCGTGCAGCGTCCGGAAGGACCAGCGCCCGGTGCGCTGCGGCGTGACCTCGCACGTCCCCCCGTCCGCGGCCCGTCCGGCCAGTCGCACGAGGAGGGCGTGACCGGAGTCGTCCTCCACGTCGTCGAAGTCGGTGGTCTCCGGGCTGCCGGAGTACCAGATGCGGTCGCCGGAGCCGACGCGGGTCACGGAGTGCCGGTCGCCCAGCGCCACGTAGTCGACGAGCCCCGCCGTCACCGCCGCCTCGAGCCGCGCCACCGGGATCGCCTCCACGGACGGGGAGCTCCCGCCGTACACCTCGTCGGTGGACCCGTGGGCGAGGAGGATCCGCAGGCCGTCGGTCGGCTCCAGCGCGTCGAGCAGCGTGGCCAGTCGGGACGGGTCGGGACGCTTGGACGTCCACGGGACGCCCACCACCTCGACGCCGGGCACCACCTCCAGCGGCTCCGGGCCGTCGACCACCCGGACCGGTCCGCCGGAGGTGGCCGCGGCGAAGTCGGGGTGGCGCAGGACCGAGGAGACGTCCAGCGGGTCGTGGTTACCGGGCAGGATCACCACCGGCACGGGGAAGCCCGAGAGCGCTTCGGCGGCGCGCAGGACCTCCCGGCGCGGGACCGCGTTGTGCTCGAACGCGTCCCCGGCCACCACGACGAACCGGGCGTCGTGCTCGGTGGCGAGGTCGGCGAGCGCGGACACCGCCGCGAGCCGGTCGGAGGCGAAGACCGCCTGCGACTCGGCGCCGAGGAAGCGCCGGGTCATGCCGAGCTGCCAGTCGGCGGAGTGGAGGAATCGGACGTCGGGTCGGGACCTGTCGGTGGTCATGGCCGCATGGTAGGACGCGGGTACGACAGGGTCGTCGGGGCGGCGCCAGATCACCGCGCCCGGTACCGGCCGAACGCGTCGAGGAAGTCCTCGAGATCGGCCACCACCCGCATCTGTTCGAGCGGGTCCCGGGTGGCCGCGGCCGCCATCCTGCGGGCGACCGGCGCGTCGAGCAGGTCCTCCAGTCCTGCCGGTGCGGGGTCGGGGACCACCGGCAGGAGCGGGTCCTCGCCCCACAGTGCCTCCTCGACGTCGATCCCCAGCGCCTCCCCCGATGCGCCCGGGGACGCCCCGAGTACGTCCGCGCCCAGCCCACGGAGACCGAAGAGTGCCTCGGGCGAGCGGTCCCACCACTCGACGACCACGCACCCGGCGGCCACCACGTGCCGGCACGGGCCCGGCTGCACCGGGCACGGGCACGAGAACCGGGTGGCGCCCTCGACGGCGGGGACGAGCAGGAAGCCCACCCGGTCGGAGTACCGGCCGGCCAGTGCCGCGAGCACCCCGCCCTCCCCCGAGCGCAGCTCGCGCCGCAGTGCCTCGGCGTCCGGACCGTCCAGCTCGGCGAAGGCGAACTCCACGGTGAAGGGCTCGGGCCGGCTGCCGGCCACGTCGCACCGCACGACGCGTCCGGAGTGCTCGAGCGAGAGCACCTTCCCCACCCGCGCGTCGACCCGCGCCTGCCGGGCCTCCCTGGGCGCGGCCCCGGCCTCCAGGTCGGCGATCCAGCGCCGGCTCCACATGTGTGTCCCGAA
Organism: Actinomycetales bacterium; assembly: GCA_012841845.1. Classification (GTDB taxonomy): domain Bacteria; phylum Actinomycetota; class Actinomycetes; order Mycobacteriales; family Mycobacteriaceae; genus Dietzia. The sequence goes on from DUTZ01000281.1 coordinate 2,574, forward strand.
CGCGCCCGCCCGATTGCGCGTCCGGATCCCCCGCCGGGCCGTCACGGCTCCTCCTCCCGGCTCCGGACGTAGTCGGCCAGCGAGATCACCTGCGCGAGCTCCTCGTCGCCGAGCTCGGTGAGCGCCCCCGCGAGCGGGCCGAGCGTCAAGTCCGCGAGCTCCCGCTTGGCCACCAGCAGTTCGTCGATCCTGTCCTCCACCGTCCCGGGCGCGACCATCGTCCGCACCTGCACCGTCCGCGTCTGCCCGATCCGGTGCACCCGGTCGGTGGCCTGGTTCTCCACCGCCGGGTTCCACCAGCGGTCCAGGTGGACGACGTGGTTGGCCTCCGTGAGGGTGAGGCCGGTACCCCCGGCCTTGAGGGAGGCGAGCATGACGCGTGGCCCGTCCGGCGACTGGAAGTCGCGCACCATCTCGGTCCGTCCGGCCGCGCTCACGCCGCCGTGGAGGAACGGCACGGCGCCCGCCGACCGGCGTTCGAGGAGCGGCAGCAGAAGGTCGCCGAAGGCCCGGTACTGCGTGAAGAGCAGGACCTTCTCCCCCGCGTCGAGGATCTCGGCGAGCACCTCGTCGAGTGCGGCGACCTTGCCCGACCGGTGCCGGCCGCCGCGCAGCAGCCCGGAGCCGTCGCCGAGGTAGTGGGCCGGGTGGTTGCACACCTGCTTGAGCGCGGTGAGCCCGGAGAGGATCGCCCCCTTGCGCGAGGCGCCCTCCGCCTCCTTGACCTGTTCCATCATGTCCTCGACCACCGCCTGGTACAGCGAGACCTGCTCGTGGGTGAGGGGCGCGTCCACCCGGATGTGCAGCTTGTCCGGCAGGTCCGCCATGACGCGCGGGTCGGACTTGAGCCGGCGCAGGACGAACGGCGCCGCGAGCGTCCGGAGCCGGGCCGCCGCCGCCTCGTCCCGGTGCGACTCGACGGGGACGGCGAAGCGCGCCCGGAAGGTGCTCGCCGACCCGAGGAGGCCGGGGTTGGCGAAGTCGAACACCGCCCGTAGCTCGTCGAGCCGGTTCTCCACGGGGGTCCCGGTGAGGGCCACCCGGTGCTCCGCACCGATCGCGCGGAGGGCACGCGCAACGGCCGTAGAGGGGTTCTTGACGGTCTGCGCCTCGTCCGCGACCACACGCCGCCACGGCACCGTCGAGAGCAGCTCCACGTCGCGGGACGCGGTGCCGTAGGAGGTGAGCACGAGGTCGGCGGCGCCGAGGGCCTCGGCGGCCCCCTCCCCGCGGGCGCGCCCGGGTCCGTGGTGCACGGCCACGGTCAGCTCGGGGGCGAAGCGCTCGGCCTCCCGGCGCCAGGTGGAGACCAGGGTGAGGGGGGCGACGACGAGGGTCGGCTCCCGCGGGCCCGCGGCGTGTTCCGCGGCGGTCAGCGCGAGAACCTGGACGGTCTTGCCCAGGCCCATGTCGTCGGCCAGGACCGCCCCGGTCCCGGACGCCGCGAGCGCGGAGAGCCAGTCCAGCCCCTCCTGCTGGTACGGCCGCAGCGTGGCGGCGAACCAGTCCGGCAGGGCCGTCGGTCCGGGGTCCGCGGCGGCGGCCCACGCCAGGGTCGTCGGCCCCTCGACCTCGACACCCTCCGCCTCCTCCGAGGCGAGCGCGGCGACGAGCGCGGCCGGCGTGGTCCGCTCCCCGCGTCGCAACGCGAGGAACCGGGCCGCGCGCCGCAGGGCCCCGGCGTCGGCGCGGACCCAGCGGCCACGGAGCCGCACGAGGTCCGACGCCGAGTCGAGCATCTGCTGCAGCTCGACGGCGTCGAGCGGCTCGTCGTCGACCACCATCTCCCAGTCCACGTCCGCGAGCTGGTCCAGGCCGAGGCGCCTGCCGGTGTCCACCGCCTCCGTGCCCGGTTCGGGCACCACGACCCTGACGGCCGTGCGGACGCGGGTCCAGGCCCGCGGCAGGAGGACCTCGACCCCGTGGCCCCGCAGGGCCTCGATCCCGGTGTCGACGAGGTCCACCACGAGGTCCGGGGTCAGCAGCAGGTCGGGGCCGGTCTCGGCGCGGTCGGCGTGCCCGAGCGGGGGCCACGCCCGCACGGCGCGGTCCACCACGTCGCGCACCGGCTCGGCCACCGCCGCGGGATCCGGCAACTCGCCGTAGGGCCGCAGCGCGTCGCCGCCC
>DUTZ01000282.1 GCA_012841845.1 Actinomycetales bacterium
CCGCCGGCTGGACGCGCTGTCCGCGGACCTCGCGGCCGCGCTTCGCTGATCGGGGCCACGGCGGCGCGGCGGCGCGGCGACGCAGCGGCCCGGCGACGATTCCCGGGCCGCCATTCCGCGTTGTGCACAGCCCGGCCCGCCTGCACAACATGAGCCGGGTATCGGCCGAGAGGACCTCACGCTGACGTAGTGCAATTTCGGGGCCCGCGAACCCAGCCGCCGCGATCCCGGTCGCGGCCGGGCCTCCGGAGACGGCGGACTCAGCGCGGGCCGAAGAGGCGGTCCCCGGCGTCGCCGAGGCCGGGGACGATGAAGGCGTCGTCGTCGAGCCGCTTGTCGATCGCGGCGGTGACGAGGGTGGCGGCCAGCCCCGAGGCGCGGGTCGTCTCCACGCCCTCCGGCGCGCACAGCACGCACACCACCACCACGCCGGCGGCCCCGCGCTCGGCGAGCGACTCGAGGGTCGCCACGAGCGAGCCGCCGGTGGCGAGCATCGGGTCGAGCACCACGACGTGGCGGCCGGCGAGGTCGTCGGGCAGGGAGCAGAGGTAGGAGACGGGCAGGTGGCTGTCCTCGTCCCGGGCCAGGCCCACGAACCCGACCTGCGCGCCGGGCAGGAGACGGGTGGCCGGCTCGAGCAGGCCCAACCCGGCGCGGAGCACGGGCACCACGAGCGGCGTGCCGGCGACGGCGGTGCCCCTCGTGTCCGCGACCGGGGTCCGCACGTCCACCTGCTCGGTGGGGATCGTGCGGAACGCCTCGTAGCAGAGCATCGTGCCGAGGGCGTCCATCGCGGCACGGAAACCGGCGGTGTCCGTGGTGGCGTCGCGCAGCGTGCGCAGGCGGTCAGCGACGAGCGGATGGTCGACGACGAGGATTTCCATGCCCGTCAGGATCGCACACGCCCGGGCGGCCCGGATCGCGTGGAACCGGACGGGCGGCCCTGCACGTCGAACCCTGTGACGGACACGGAAAGGCGCGAAGGGACGGGGCCATGGAAGACGCACTGCCGGCGGGGGCCGGCGCGGGGGCGGACGCGACGGGGACGACCGCCGTCCACCTCGAGGGCCTGCACGACCTGGGCACGGGGCTGGGGACGCTCGCCGATCAGCTGGGGGCCGCGCTGCAGGCCGTGGACACCCTGCCGATCGACGCGGTCTCCCCGGTGCTCGGGCCCGTGGGGGCGGACTTCCTCTCGGCGCTACTCGACGCGACAGCGCGGCACCGCGAGGTCCTCACGGACCTCACCCGGGTGACGGGCGCCGCGGCCGACCTCGTGTCGGCGTCGGGCCGCCTGTTCGAGGACACGGACGCGGCGACGGCCACGGGCCTGCCCTCGACGACTCGCGCGACGGAGGTGTGAGCCGGTGATCGCCGATGCCCTCGCCTACGCGGGCCCCATCCGGCAGATCCTCGACCTGCTCTCGCAGGAAGAGTTCGTCCCCGAGCCGGCCCGCGACGTCATGCGCCCGGTCAGCGACGGTCTCGAGGTGGCGCAGACCCTCGGACCGCCGCTCCAGACGCTGGTCACCGAGTCGTGGAACTCCCTGTCCGGGCTGGGCGCCGCCCACTCCGTCGCCGCGATCGGCGAGTCCGTCACCGCCCTCGTCGAGTCCGCCGGGGAGATCGCCCGCGTCACGGCCGTCGCCGCGGAGATCGTGGTCCGCGGCACGATCGAGGTCGCCGCGATCGTCCAGTCGTTCCTCTCCTCGGCCGCCGCGCTGGGGCCCACCCTGCTCACCCCGCCCGGCCAGGTGGCGCTCCTGGGCCTGGCCACCGAGCACCTCACCCGCGGGCTCCAGGTGGCCGAGCGGGTCCAGGCCGAGCTCCGCGGCCCCACTGCGGAGTTGCGCGCCATCGCGGCCGCCATCCCGCCCGCGCCACCGGCGCCGGGAGC
>DUTZ01000283.1 GCA_012841845.1 Actinomycetales bacterium
CAATGGCCTCATCGAACTCCACCGGCGCCTGGCCCGCGGCTACCGCAACCGCGACAACTATCGCCTGCGGATGCTCCTCATCGCCGGCGGGCTACGGACCTGACCCCACGCTCAGATGCGAAGAGCCGGGTAACGTCCCCGCCATGCCGTCGACCCTCCTCGCCGAAGCCGGGCTGAGCGAGTGCGTCCGGGAGGGCGTGTGCGCTCCGGACCTCGGGTCGTTCCCGGCGATCCGGGCGGCCGCCGGACTGGTGCTCACGGTCTGGTTCGCCGTCGTCCTCTACGCCACCGTCGACGTGCTCCTGGCCGGTCAGGGCGCGGCGCGCGCCGCCGCCTGGCTCCTCGCCGTGTGGCTCCTGCCGGTCGTCGGCGTGATCGCGTGGTTCAGGTCCGGGCGCGCCGGATCGGGGTCATCTCCCACCACGTGGCGCAGCGCCACAGCCACTCGGCCGGACCGAACCGGAACCGGGCCAGTCACAGGCGGCTGAACACGATCTCCAGGGCGATGATCCCCACCACCAGCCCGACCACGGCCGGCCAGTCCTCGAGGCCGTCGATGCCGAACAGCGGCGAGAGCCCCAGGATGAGGACCGTGGCGAGCAGGTAGTTGGTGAGCGCCATCCGCCCCATCGGCGTGAGGAGCCGGCCGAGGGCGCGGCCCGGGGGCGTGCGCAGGACCAGCGCCAGCGCGCAGACGTAGAACAGTCCGGTGAGCACCCCGGCGAGCTGCGACGGCAACGAGGTGGCGCCGAACGACAGTCGCGGGAGCTCGACGCCGGCGGCGACCGTGGCCCAGTACGCGACGGTCACGGCGCCCAACGCCACGGCGGCGACGGACCAACGGCGGGCGTGCGTGCCGAGAGCGTCGGCGACGCCGAGCCCGGCCAGCCCGTACCCCAGGACGAGCAGCCCCGGCATCACGCCGTACCCGGCGACCGTCTGCCCGCCGACGAGGATCAGCACCACCCCCACGCCCACGGCCCACCACGGCCGCAGGTACGAGGCGGGCAGGAGGATCACGAGGCCGAAGATGGCGTAGGGCAGCAGCACCTCGCCCGGGTGGACGAGCTGGTGCAGCGCGCCGATCGCCGCGAGCACGGCCAGCCGGCGGGCGAAGACCACGCGGGGGCGGTCGGTCCGGTTCTCCGCGGAGGCAAGGAAGAGGGCGAAGCCCACGCCGAACAACAGGGTGAAGATCGGCAGGAAGCGCTCGTAGAAGCCGTACCGGACGACGTCCGGCATCACACCGAGCCCCAGGCCGCGTTGGTCGCCGAACATCGCCGCGAACACCACCTGCTGGTAGACGTTCACCACGTGGATCCCGCACAGGGCGAAGCCGCGGACCGCGTCCAACTGGACGATCCGTGGCGGCGCTCATGATGTGAGCGTAGCTATCAATCGGCGCGGTGCGAGCGGCAATCCGTCAGGAGGAGTGGGCGGTCGCCCCGAGAGGTCAGCGCGTCAGAGCGCGTCCCGCACCGCCTTGGTGAGCCGCGTGTACTCGCCCGACCCGGGGTCGCGGATCCAGGTCCGCGGGCCGGCCCTGGGCAGGCCCCGGGCGGCGAGGGCCGCGCCGTCCGGCCGGTACCAGTTGGTCACCGGGATGTCGTCGACGACGTGGACGATGTCGGGCCGACCGGAGGGCGGGACGGAGGCCAGGGCACCGCTCACGTCGGCCGCGCCGATGGCCTTGGTGCCCCACTTGCTCACCGCGGCCACGGCGATCGGGCCGTCCGCGCCCGGCACCTCGTACACCACGGCCAGGTCGACCTCGGGCAGATCGCCGAGGGCGTCGGCCACCTGGATGGGATACACCGGCCCGTGCCCGGTGTGGACGACGTGGCTGGCCGGGCCGAGCATCCAGTAGTCGCCGTCCCGGTCGCACTGGAAGACGTCGTCGGTCGACACCCACGTGTCGCCCGGCCGGAACACCCCGCGCAGCCGGCGCACCGAGGCGTCGATCCCGAGGCGGGGCTTGGTGAGCAGTACTCCGGGTTCGTCGACCCCGGCCGGGATCGTGAAGCCGTCGTCGCCGATGACCGCGTCGCCGGAGTCCGGATCGAGCGCGACGAGCCGGACCGCGGCGGTGCCGGGGAGCGGTCGGCCGCGCGAGCCCGGCTTGGTCGTCGAGAGGTTGGCCAGCACCACGTCGAACTCGGTGGCGGCGTAGAACTCGAGGACGCGCGTCCCCGGGTAGCGGTCCAGGACCCGCCGCCACACGCCGCGGGGCATGCCGGATCCCATGAAGAGCGTGAGGGTCGGCAGCGTCTCGCCCGGCGTCGCCGGCCGGCGGACCAGCTCGCGCATCATCGCCCAGGTGTAGGACACGACCGTCACGCCGTAGCGGCGGACCTCGTCGTCGAACGTCGCCGGGTCGAACCCGTGCGAGAGCGCGATCCGGGCCCCGCCGGCCACCGCCCCGCCCACGGCGGTGAGCAGGCCCGAGGGGTGGTGGAGCGGGCTGAGGCAGTACACGGTGGAGTCGGCGGACAGCCGGGCGGCGCTCGCGGTGCCGAACGCGGACAGCGCCCACCGGTGGTTGGTGACGAGCTTGGCCTGCCACTCGCCGAGGGTGCGGGTGAAGACCACAAAGGCGAGGTCGGCGGCGATCCCCGGGTCCGGCCGGTACCAGCGCGGGAGTTCGACGGCGTCGGGGTCGATGCGCTCGAGGTCGACGATGCCCGCGCCCAGCTCGCCGGGCAGGTCGCGCTCGGCGCCGCCGCCGCCCAGGACGAGGGCCCGCGCCCCGGCGTCGGTGACCCTGGTCGCGTGCTCGGGGTCCACCACGACCTCGGCCACCGAGCCGAGGTGGAGCAGCTCGGCCAGGTCCGGGGACGGCGGCAGGAGGACGGCGACGGCGCCGAGCCGGGAGAGCGCGGCGATCGCGACGAGCGCCGAGGGCCGCGGGTCCATGAGCACGCCGACGTGGTCGCCCTGGTGGACCCCGACCGAGACGAGCCCCTTGACCACGTTGGTGATCCGGGTGTCGACGGCCGCGTACGTGTGGACGCGGTCGGCGAAGAGGAAGCAGGCGTCGTCCGGCTGGGCCCTGGCGCGCTCGGCGATGATCTTGGCGAACGAGATGCGGGTCGCGGGCTGGATCTGCCCGAGCCGCAGCAGGCGTGGCGTGGCCTGCAGCGCCTCGGCGCCGACGGCCCGGGTCGCCTTGAGGGTGCCGACGGCGA
>DUTZ01000284.1 GCA_012841845.1 Actinomycetales bacterium
CCCGGGTCGGCGCCGAGACCGCGCGCACGGCGGCGGTCCTCCTCGCGGGCACGGGCGCGGTGGCCACGGTCGTCCGGGGCATCGGGGGCCTGTGAGCCCTACGCCGTCGCCCAGGACGGCGGGCGACGTTCGAGGAAGGCGGTCATCCCCTCGGCCACCTCCGGGGTGGTGAACAACCTCGCCGTCACACCCGCCAGCTCGTCCCCGCGGGCGTCGAGCTCGGCGAGCAGCGGCGCCGCGAGGAGCGCCTTGTTCTCCGTGAGCCCCTGCGGCGAGCAGGGCCGGAAGGCCTCGACGAGCTCGCCCACGGCCGCCGTGAGGTCGTCCACGGCGGCGGTGAGCACGCCGATCTCCGCGGCCCGGGCCGCGTCGATCTTCTCGCCGGTGAGCAGGAGCAGGGACAGCGCCCGGGGCTCGACCCGCGCGGCGAGGGGCACGGAGACCATCGCGGCGGCCAGGCCGAGTCGCACCTCGGTGAGGGCGAACGACGACGAGGGTCCCGCCAGCGCCAGATCGCAGGACGCGACCAGGCCCATCCCGCCCGCGCGGACGTGGCCGTCCACGGCCGCGATCACCGGCTTGGGGTGCGCGACGATCGCCCGGAGCAGGCCCAGGAAGACGCGGGTCCGCTGCGCGGCCTGCTCCTCCGGGCTGCCGGTGTTCGCGGACGCCTCGGACAGGTCCGCGCCGGCGCAGAACGTGCCGCCGGTGTGGCCCAGCACCACGACGCGCGCGGTGTCGTCGGTCGCCGCCCGCTCGAGCGCCGCGAGCAGCTGCTCGACGAGCGCCGTGGAGATGGCGTTGCGGTTGTGCGGGGAGTCCAGCGTGACGTACGCGGCGCCGCCGCGGGAGTCGTAGGTGACGAGGGTGTTCTCGCTCATCCGGTCCGCCCCCTCAGTAGCTCTTGGGCAGGCCCAGCGAGTGCTGGGCCACGTAGTTGAGGATCATCTCGCGGCTCACCGGCGCGATCCGCGGCAGGCGCGAGGCGGCGAGCATGCCCGCGAGCCCGTACTCCACCGACAGGCCGTTGCCGCCGAGCGTCTGGATGGCCTGGTCCACGGTCCGCGCGGAGACCTCCCCCGAGGCGTACTTGGCCATGTTGGCGGCCTCGCCGGCGAGGTCGTCGAGCCCGGCGTCCACGAGGGCCGCGGCCTTGCGCATCATGAGCCGTGCCAGCTCGAGCTCGATCTTGCACTGCGCGAGCGGGTGCGACACGCCCTGGTGGGCGCCGATCGGGGTCTTCCACACCTGCCGCTCGTTGGCGTACGTCGTGGCCCGGTTCAGCGCGAAGCGGGCGGTGCCGCACGCCATGCCCGAGGCCATGATCCGCTCGGGGTTGAGGCCGGCGAAGAGCATGAGCAGCGCCGTGTCGCCGTCGCCGATGAGCGCCTCGGCGGGCAGCCGGACGTCGTCGAAGTACAGCTGGAACTGCCGCTCGGGCGTGCGCACCTCGGTGGGGATGTGCGTGGCCTCCAGGCCCGGCGCGTCGGTGGGAACCATGAACAGCGCCGGCTCGAGCCGCCCGCTGTTCGAGCCCTCGAGGCGGGCCACCACGAGGATGGCGTCCGCCTGGTCCACGCCCGAGATGTACGTCTTCTGGCCCTTGAGCAGGAAGTCGGAGCCGTCGCGGCGGGCGGTGGTGGTGATGGCGTGCGAGTTGGAGCCGGCGTCGGGCTCGGTGATCGCGAACGAGGTGATGGTCTCGCCCGACGCGATGCCGGGCAGCCACCGCTTCTTCTGCTCCTCGGTGCCGAAGCGCGAGATGATCGTGCCGTTGATGGCCGGCGAGACCACCATCATGAGCAGCCCGGCGCCCGCGGCGGAGAGCTCCTCCTCGACGATCGCGAGCTCGGTCATTCCGGCCCCACCGCCGCCGTACTCCTCGGGCAGGTTCACACCGAGCAGGCCGAGGCGCCCCGCCTCGGTCCACAGCTCGTCGGTGGTCTCCCCCGCGTCGGACTTCTCGCGCATGTACTCGATGCCGTAGCGCGAGCCGAGGTCGTAGGCGACCGTGCGGAGCTGGGCCTGCTCGTCGGTGTCGACGACCGGGTTGGGGATCTGGCTGGGGTCGGGGGTCATCGGTGTCACTCCTGCGCGGCGTTGTCGGGATCGGTGTCGGTATCGGGTTCGGAGACGACGGCGAGGACCGCGCCGGAGGCCACCTGGTCGCCCACGGCGACGGGCAGCTCGGTGACGACCCCGTCCACGGCCGCGGCGATGGTGTGCTCCATCTTCATGGCCTCCATCCACAGCAGCGGCTGTCCGGCGGTCACGGTGTCGCCCACCTCCACCGCGACGCGGATGACCGCGCCGGGCATCGGGGCGAGCAGCGAGCCGGCGGCCACCTCGGCGGCCGGGTCGGTGTAGCGGGGCGGCTCGGTGAGCGAGACCGGGCCCAGCGGCGAGTCCACCTCGACCACGGTGTCGGCGCCGGGCACCGGGTACCGGGACACCCGGAGGGTCCGGCGCACGCCGCGGACGGAGAACACGGCCGCGTCCGGGCCCACCTCCTCGACGGTCACCACGTCGGCCAGCTCGCCGTCGGGGCTCGCGCCGGAGCGGCTGCGCACGTAGGCCACCTCGAGCTCGTCGGAGCCGGAGCGGTAGGTCCGCTTCTGGAGCGTGCGGCCGACGTTGCGGAAGCCCGCCTGGGCGAGCGCGACCGGGCCGGCCGCGTGCTCGGCGGTACCCGAGACCAGCGCCGCCGCCAGTGCGGAGATCGCCGTGGCCTCGGCGTCGGCGAGCGGGGCCGCCAGGGCCGGGCCGTCCGGGGCGTCCTCGCCGCCGTGCTCGTCGAGGAAGGCCGTCGAGAGGTTGCCGGCCACGAACTCCGGGTGCCGCAGCACGCGCACGAGCTGGGCGCGGTTGGTGGTGAGGCCGTGGACCTCGGCGCGGGCCAGGGCGCCGGCGAGCGAGGCGCACGCCTCGGCGCGGGTGCGACCGTAGGAGATGACCTTGGCGAGCATCGGGTCGTAGTGGACGCCGATCTCCGCGCCGGTGTCGCCCGGCTCGAACCCGCTGTCCAGCCGGATCCCCGGCCGGTGCGGGCCCTCGAAGCGGGAGACCACGCCCGGCACCTCGAGCGACCACAGCGTCCCCGAGCCGGGTGTGTAGTCGTTGGCCGGGTCCTCGGCGTAGAGGCGCGCCTCGAGCGACCAGCCGTGGGCGGCGGGCGGCTCGGGCGAGGGCAGCGGCAGGCCGGCCGCCACGTCGAGCTGCAGCGCCACCAGGTCCAGGCCGGTGGTGGCCTCGGTGACGGGATGCTCCACCTGGAGACGGGTGTTCATCTCGAGGAAGAAGAACTCGCCGGCATCCGTCGCGAGGAACTCCACGGTGCCGGCGCCGGTGTAGCCGATCGCGGCCGCCGCGTCGCGGGCCGCGGTGTAGAGCTTCTCCCGCATGCCGGGCGTGCGCTCGACGAGCGGGCTCGGCGCCTCCTCGATGACCTTCTGGTGGCGGCGCTGGATGGAGCACTCGCGCTCCCCCACCGCCCACACGGTGCCGTGCGCGTCGGCCATCACCTGCACCTCGATGTGGCGGCCGCGCTCGAGGTAGCGCTCGCAGAACACGGCATCGTCGCCGAAGGCCGAGAGCGCCTCGCGCTTGGCGGCCGCGATCTCGTCCTCCAGCGCGTCGAGCGTGCGGACGACGCGCATGCCGCGCCCGCCGCCGCCGGCGGAGGCCTTGACGAGCACCGGGAGCATGTCCTCGGTGACGTCGGCGGGCTCGAGGTCGGTGAGCATCGGGACGCCCGCCTCGGCCATCATCTTCTTGGCCTCGATCTTGGAGCCCATGGCGTCGATCGCCGCGGGCGGCGGTCCCACCCAGGTCAGGCCGGCGTCGATGACGGCGCGGGCGAAGCCGGCGTTCTCGGACAGGAAGCCGTAGCCGGGGTGGATCGCGTCGGCGCCGGCGGCGCGGGCGGCCTCGATGACGGCCTCCCCGCGCAGGTATGTCTCGGCCGGGGTGTTGCCCGGCAGCCGGACGGCCGCGTCGGCCTCCCGCGCGTGGGGGGCGTCGGAGTCGGCGTCGGAGTACACGGCGACGGTGGTCATGCCCAGGGAGCGGGCGGTGTGGTGGACGCGCCGGGCGATCTCGCCGCGGTTGGCCACCAGGACAGAGGTGATCTGCGTGGTCATGGTCTGGTTCCTCACATCCGGAAGACGCCGAAGCGGTCGGTTCCGGCGACCTGGCCGGAGTGGATCGCGGACAGGCTGAGTCCCAGCACCGTCCGGGTGTCGCGGGGGTCGATCACGCCGTCGTCGTAGAGCATCCCCGACAGGAAGGCGGGCAACGACTCCTTCTCGATCTGGTCGGCGATCATCGTCTTGAGGCCCTCGATGGTCTCGGGGTCCATCTCCTCGCCGCGGGCGGCGGAGGCCGCGGCGGCGACGGAGGTGACGACGTCGGCGAGCTGCTGCCCGCCCATGACGGCCGACTTGGCGCTGGGCCAGGTGAAGAGGAAGCGCGGGTCGAAGGCGCGGCCGCACATGCCGTAGTGGCCGGCGCCGTAGGAGGCGGCCGTGATGAGCGACAGGTGCGGGACCTCCGAGTTGGAGACCGCGTTGATCATCATGGCGCCGTGCTTGATGATCCCGCCGCGCTCGTACTCCGAGCCCACCATGTAGCCGGTGGTGTTGTGCATGAACAGCAGCGGGGTGTCGTACCGGTTGGCCAGCTCGATGAACTGCGTGGCCTTCTGCGCCTCCTCGGAGAACAGGACGCCGCGGGCGTTGGCGATGATCCCCACGGGGTAGCCGTGGATCTCGGCCCAACCGGTGCACAGGCTCGCGCCGTACAGCGGCTTGAACTCGTCGAAGTCGGAGCCGTCGACGATCCGGGCGATGATCTCGCGCGGGTCGAAGGGGATCTTGAGGTCCTCGGGGACGATCCCCAGCAGGTCCTCGTCGGAGTACAGCGGCTCCACGACCTCGGCGCGCGGCGTGCGGCCGGCCTTGGTCCAGTTGAGGCGGCGGACGATGCCGCGGGTGATGCGGGCCGCGTCGGGCTCGTCCACGGCGAGGTGGTCGGCCAGGCCGGAGACCCGGGCGTGCATGTCGGCGCCGCCGAGCGTCTCCTCGTCGGCGATCTCGCCCGTGGCCGCCTTGACCAGCGGCGGTCCGGCGAGGAACACCATCGAGCGCTCCTCGATCATCACCACGTGGTCGCTCATGCCGGGCACGTAGGCGCCGCCGGCGGTGGAGTTGCCGTACACCACGGCGATGGTGGGGATGCCGGCCTTGGACAGGCGGGTGAGGTCGCGGAAGAGCGCGCCGCCGGGGACGAAGACCTCCTTCTGCGTGGGCAGGTCCGCGCCGCCGGACTCGACGAGGCTGATCACCGGCAGCCGGTTCTTCAGCGCCACGTCGTTGAGGCGGAGGATCTTGCGCAGCGTCCACGGGTTGGAGGTGCCGCCCTTGACCGTCGGGTCGTTGGCGATGAGCAGGCACTCCACGCCCTCGACCACGCCGATGCCGGCCACCACCGAGGCGCCGGTCTGGAAGTCCGAGCCCCACGCGGCGAGCGCGCACAGCTCGAGGAACGGGGACTCGCGGTCGAGGATCGAGTCGATGCGCTCGCGCGCGGTGAGCTTGCCGCGCTCGCGGTGGCGGGCGACCTTGCGCTCGCCGCCGCCGGCCAGGGCCGGCTCGAGGTCGGTGGCCAGCTGCTCGAGCTTGGCCTCCATCGCGGTGCGGGCGGCGTCGAAGTCGGCGCCCGTGGTGTCGAGGGTGGATCGCAGGATGGTCATGCCGTGTATCCCAATCGTCGTCCGGCGAGGGTGGTGAGGATCTCGGTGGTGCCGCCGCCGATGCCCAGCAGGCGCACGTCGCGGTACTGGCGACTCACCTCGGACTCGGTCATGTAGCCGAGGCCGCCGAAGAGCTGGACGGCCTGGTTGGCCACCCACTCGGCGCACTCCACGGCGGTGTTCTTGGCAAAGCAGACCTCGGCGATCGCGTCGTGGCCCGACGCGGCGAGGTCCACGCAGCGGTGCGTGTAGGTGCGGGCCACGTCGATGCGGCGGGCCATCTCGGTGACCGTGTTCTGCACGGCCTGGCGGGACAGCAGCGGGCGGCCGAAGGTCTCCCGCTCGCGCACCCAGTCCAGGGTGAGGTCGAGGCAGCGCTGGGCGTGCGAGTAGCCCTGGCAGGCCAGCGCGGCGCGCTCGCCCACGAAGCCGAGGGCGATCTGCGCGAAGCCGCTGTTCTCCTCGCCCACGAGGTTCTCCACCGGCACGCGGCAGTCGGTGAACGTCAGCTCGGCGGTGTCGGAGGCGCGCCAGCCCAGCTTGTCGAGCGGGGCCGAGCGGTGGAAGCCGGGGGTGTCGGTGGGGATGACGAGCAGGCTCACGCCGGCCGCGCCCGGGAGTTCCTCGCCGCCGGTGCGCACGGCCGTCACCACGAAGTCGGCGCGGGTGCCGGAGGTGATGTACGTCTTGGCGCCGTTGACGACGTAGTGGTCGCCGTCGCGCCGCGCGGTGGTCGTGAGGTGCCCGACGTCCGAGCCGCCGCCGGGCTCGGTGATCGCGAGCGAGCCGATCATCTCGCCGGCGAGCGTGGGCGTGACCCAGCGCTCGATCTGGTCGGGCCGGCCGGACGTCGCGAGGTGCGGGGTGGCGATGCCGCAGGTGAACAGCGAGGCGAACACGCCGCCGGAGACGCCGGCCTCGTGGAGGGCCTCGCACACCACGATCGAGTCGCGGATGTCGCCCCCGCCGCCGCCGACCTCCTCGGGGAAGGGGACGCCGAGCAGGCCCAGGTCGCCGGCCTTGCGGTGCAGCTCGCGCGGGATCGCGCCGTCCCGTTCCCACTCGTCCTGGTGGGGCAGGATCTCGCGCTCGGCGAAGCGGGTGGCGGTCTCGCGCAGGGCGAGCCGCTCGTCGGTGTACCAGGGGTCGCCCGGTACGTGGGGAGGGATGGTCACGGGGTCTCCTCCAGGAGGGATTCGGGGATGTCGACGACGCGGGAGCGCAGCCACTCGGCCAGGCCCTTGGCCTGCGGGTCCCAGCGGTAGCCATGGGCGACGCCCTTGCCGAGCAGGCCGTCCACGACGAAGTTGATCGCCCGCATGCGGGGCAGTTCGTACCGCTCGATCGGCAGCTCGGCGGTCTCGGGCAGGAGCCGGCGCAGCGCCTCGACGGTGAGCGTCTCGCGCATCCAGCGGTACGCCTCGTCGCTCTGCGCCCACAGGCCGATGTTGGCGGTGCCGCCCTTGTCGCCCGAGCGCGCGCCGAGGACGGTCCCGAGCGGCTCGCGGCGCGAAGGCCCGCC
>DUTZ01000285.1 GCA_012841845.1 Actinomycetales bacterium
CGCCGTCGGCGTCGCGCTCGGCGCCGTCATGACCGGCAGCGGCGTGCCCTTCGCGCTCAGCGCCCCGGACGTCTCGCTGGCCGCGCTCGGCCTCATCCTGCTCGGCCTCGTCGGCGCGGGAGTGGCCGTGGCCCGCATCGCCGCGATCGATCCCGCCACCGCCCTGGGAGGTAACCGATGACCGCCACCGACACCGCCGCCGCGCCCGACGCCGCGTTCCGCGGCCTCCGGATGTCCGGGGTCACGCTGGCCCACACCGACGGCTCCGAGACCGTCCACGCGCTCGACGCGGTGAGCCTCGACGTCCGTCGAGGCGAGTTCGCCGCGATCGTCGGCCCGTCGGGCTCCGGCAAGTCGAGCCTGCTCGCCGTGGCCGGCGGGCTCTCCCGCCCCGACTCGGGCGAGGTGCTCGTGGACGGCGACGACATGACCGGCGGCAGCGCCCGCGCCCGGACCGCGCTGCGCCACCGCCACGTGGGCTACGTGTTCCAGTCCGGAAACCTCGTCCCCGCGCTCACCGCCGCGGACCAGCTCCGGCTGCCGCTCAAGCTCGGTGCCGTGGAGAACCCGCGCGACCCGATGGAGTTGCTCGCGGACGTGGGCATGGCGGACAAGGCGCACCGCCGGCCGCACCAGCTCTCCGGCGGCGAGCGCCAGCGCGTGGGCATCGCCCGCGCGCTGGTCACCCGGCCCGGCCTGCTGCTCGTGGACGAGCCGACGGCCGCGCTCGACCGGGCCCGCAGCGAGGAGATCGTGAGCCTGCTCGCCCGCGAGGCGCGGGAGAACGACGTGGCCGTGGTGATGGTGACCCACGACCACGACGTGCTGGGTCACTGCGACACGGTCTATGAGATGGTGGACGGGAGGCTGAGCCGGCAGTCCGCGCCGGGTGAGTGAGCGAGAAGAGGACGGCCGAGCGCATGCCCAAGATCCAGGCCCCCACGGTGGCCGAGCACCGGGCGGCGCAGCGGGCGGCCCTGCTCGAGGCGGCCCGGGAGATCCTGGCCGAGTCCGGCGCCGAGGCCGCCCCGGGCCTGGCCGAGGTGGCGGCCCGCGCCGGCCTCGCCCGCTCGAGCGTCTACTCCTACTTCCGGTCCCGCGAGGACCTGTTCGACGCCCTCGTCGTGGACACCCTGCCGCGGTGGACCGAGTACGTGGTGGGGCAGGTGTCCCGCGCGCGCACCCCGGGTGCCAAGGTGCTCGCCTACGTCGAGGCCAACCTCCATCTGGTGGCCCGCGGCGACCACGCCCTCATGTGCGCCATGGCCGCCCTCGGGCAGGGCGGTGACGCGGTGGCCGAGTCCAACCGCGACTTCCACGAGAACCTCCAGGGTCCGCTGCGTGAGGCGCTCGCCGCCCACGGCGCGGACGACCCGGAGCACATGGCCGACCTCGTGCAGTCGGTCGTGTACTCCGGGTCGCGCATGATCGAGGACGGGATGGGGGAGCGGAAGGCGCGCGCGATGGTGCGCGACCTGCTCGGGCCCTACCTGTCCTGAGCGCCGGGCCGCGTCCCGGCCCCGGTCCGCAGGTGGTCCACCTCGTCGTCGTCATCCATGGTCCGGGCCATCGCCGCGGCCGGGATGACACCGCCCACGAAGACGCCGAGGATCCCGAGACCACCCATCGCGTAGGCGAGCCGGTGGCCGTCGCCCACCTCGAAGGAGGCGCCGAAGACCAGGGCGAGGGCGATGACGGCGAGGAGGCCGGTGAGCACCGAGAGCGCGGTCGAGCGGGCGCGCAGCAGGGTCTCGGCCTCGAACTCGTCGAGGTAACGCAGCGGCGCGGTGTCCCTGGCGTCGATCGTGACGCGCAGCATCGTCCACGCCGTCATGATCGCGACGGTCATGGGCAGCCACGCCAGCACGATCGGGAACCAGAAGAACCCGATCACGGCGATCGCGGCCATGACCGCGATGCACGCCCAGTTGAGGCGGACGAGCAGACGCCGGCGGGCCGGGGTGCGCCACGAGCGGAGCATGCCCCCGGTGCGCTCGAGGTTCTTCTCGTAGCGGCGCTCGGCGCCGGTGAGGGTGCGGTCGGGGTCGGTCTGGCGGGTCTGGCCGGTGGTCATCGGGCGTCCTCTCTCGTACGGCGGTACATCTCGGCGGACATGGGCCGGAACTCCTCGCGGGAGAACACGGCCTCCACGGGCAGGTCGAACACCTCGCAGATGCGGAAGGCCAGGTCGAGGCTGGGGTAGTGGTCGCCCCGCTCGAGCGCCCCCACGGTCTGGGGGTTGACCTCGATCCGCTCCGCGAGCGCGGCCCGGCTGAGCCGGTGCTCGGCCCGCAGGACCGCGATCCGGTTGTGGATGGGGCGTTTCTCCCCTCGTCTGACTGGGCTCATGCAACCGAGTGTTGTAAAAACCCAACAGTTTGTCAACGGTGGATGCGCGCGGCCGGTCGCGGTCGTGCGCGGGCGGAGTAGGCTCGCGGCCATGACCAACGTCCACGACATCGGATTCACCACCATCGACGGCGAGCAGGCCAGCCTCGCCGACTACGCCGGGCACGCCGTGCTCGTGGTCAACGTGGCCAGCGAGTGCGGACTCACCCCGCAGTACGAGGGCCTGCAGGAGCTGGCCGAGGACTACCGCGACCGCGGGCTGTTCGTCCTGGGCTTCCCGTGCAACCAGTTCATGGGCCAGGAGCCAGGCGACGAGGCCGCGATCAAGGAGTTCACGAGCTCCAAGTACGGCGTCACCTTCCCGCTCTCGGCCAAGATCGACGTCAACGGGCCCGACCGGCACCCCCTCTACGCCGCGCTCACCCAGGTCCCGGACGCCGACGGCGAGGCCGGCGACATCCAGTGGAACTTCGAGAAGTTCCTCCTCTCGCCCTCCGGCGAGGTCGTGGCGCGGTTCCGGCCCAAGGTCGAGCCCGGCGCCCCCGAGGTGATCGAGGCGCTCGAGGACGTCCTGCCGGTCTGACCCCGCACAGGGGTGGTGTCACGCGACGTTCACCTCGTCGTCGTGATCCCCTCATCCCCGACTGTCACGATCCGGGACATGACCGCACGCCTCATCGTCTCCGTCTCGGGCATCCGCGACACCACCCTCGACGCCGCCGTGGACCTCGTCGGCGAGCTCGAGCGTCGCGACGTGCCCGTCTCCCTGCTCGTCGCGCCGCGCCGGGGCCACGAGTACCGGCTCGCCGACGACGAGGACACGCAGGACTGGCTGCGCCACCGCCGGCGGATGGGCGACGCGATCGTCCTGGGCGGCTACGACGAGGCCGCCACCCGCCGCCGGCGGCCCGAGTTCGCCTCGATCGGACCCGCCGAGGCCGCCGTGCGCCTCGCCGCTGCCGACCGACTCATGGCCGACATGGGCCTGCGCACCCGCCTGTTCGCCGCCCCGCGCTGGAACGCCTCGCCCGGCTGCCTCGCCGCGCTGCCCGAGGCGGGCTTCCGCATGTGCGCCGACGTCACCGGCATCCACGACGTCGTCCGCGGGCACCTCGACCGCGGGCGCGTGCTGTCCATGGGCGAGGGGTTCGTCGCCGACGCCTGGTGGTGCCGCCAGCTCGTCGCCGCCGCCGGCCGCACC
>DUTZ01000286.1 GCA_012841845.1 Actinomycetales bacterium
ACGGGGCCCGCGAGCGGCTCGAGGACGCCGTGGCCGCGCGGCGCGAGGAGGACGGCGCCGAGCGCTGAGCGGCCGTCAGCCGATCGCGGCGAGCGCCTCGTCCATGAGCTGCTCGAGCTCGGCCTGATCGGCCGCGCCGTGGACGAGGATCCCGAAGCCCTCGCCCTGGCAGGCGATGCCGGTCTGCTCCGCGTCGTCCCCGCCGCCGAGCACCTGGCATTCGGCGCCCCGAAGGCTCGTCTCCTCGGTGACGGTCGCGCCGGGCATCTCGGCCGACAGCAGCGACGCGCTGACCTCGGCGTCCTCGGCCAGGGTCACGAGATCCCCGCCGGGCGCCGTGTACTGCACGGTCCAACGCGGGCTCTGCCCGTCGGTGAAGCGCGCCGAGCGCACCTGCCAGTCCTCGCCGGTCGCGGGCACGGCGACGGGGAAGTCGGCCAGGTCCTGGGCGCGCTCGGCGGTCGCGGCGACGTCCACCTCGGAGTTCTCCAGCGGCTCGCGCTCGAGGTCGCTGCCCACCCCGAAGAAGCCCACCGCCAGCACGATCACCACGAGCATGGTCAGCACGATCGCCCAGACGATGTTGCGCAGCACCGTGTTCTGCTTGGTCGGCAGCTGGTACGCGGACCTCGGCCGCTCGACGGGCAGCTCGTCAGCGCCGGTCACCTCGGCCTGCGTGCCGACGGCCCCGGCCCCCGCGCCGTCGGACCCAGCGCTCGATGCCGCTGCGACGTCGGCCCCCGTGCGACCCGCGCCCTCGCTGTCGGCCCCCGTGCGGACAGGGCCGCCCTCACCGCCGGCGGGGCTCGCGGTGCGGTCGGGGCTCTCGGGCTGGGCATCGTGCATGCGGGCCATTGTCCCCGCCCGCGCCGCCCTCCGCCTCCCGGGGTGATCCGGGCCACGGCGCCCCTCCCCCGCTCATGTCGCCCGCGCCCTGGAAACCTGCGATGATCGAAGCGTGACCGCGAGAATCCTGATCGCCGGAGAAGCCCTCACCGATATCGTCGTCGACGCCGATGGCGCTCGTCGCGAGCACCCCGGCGGCTCCCCCCTGAACGTGGCCGTCGCCCTGTCGCGACTCGGCCACGATGCCCATCTGCTCACCGCGATCGGCGACGACGCTCGAGGCGACGCGATCCGCGCCCACCTCGACGAGTCCGGCGTGCAGCTCACGCCCGCCTCGGTCCGACCCGGCCGCACCTCGACCGCCGAGGCCGTGCTGGATGCGCACGGCGCCGCGACCTACACCTTCGACCTCATCTGGGACCCTGACACCGCCGGGCTGCCCGAGGCGCCGGACGCCGTGCACACCTCCTCCATCGCCGCCGTGCTCGAGCCGGGGGCCACGACGCTCTCCGCCCTGCTGCGCAGCGCCCGCGGGTCCTCGACGATCAGCTACGACCCCAATGCGCGCCCCACCCTGATGGGCGCGCCGGAGGACGTCCGCGCCAGGATCGAGGAGAACATCGCGCTGTCCGACGTGGTCAAGGCGTCCGACGAGGACGTGGCCTGGCTGTACGGCACCGAGGACGTCGAGGACGTCGCCGCCTCGTGGCGCGATCTCGGCCCCTCCCTGACCGTGCTGACCCGCGGCGGCGACGGCGCGGTCGCGTTCTCCGCCAGCGGGCGCGTGCAGGTCGCGCCGGTGCAGGTCGAGGTGGTCGACACCGTCGGCGCCGGCGACACCTTCTCCGCCGGGATCCTCGACGCGCTGGCCGCCGCCGCGGTGGCCGCGGCCGTGGGCGCCCGTCCGGAGCACGTGGCCGCCGCGCTGCGTGGCTTCACCGTGGGCGAGCACCGCGCCGAGCACGTCGACACGGTCGACGGCGTGCGCTACGTGGACGACTCCAAGGCCACAAACCCACACGCCGCCCGCACGTCGCTGCTGGCCGGCGGCCCGATGGTGTGGATCGCCGGCGGGCTGCTCAAGGGCGCGGACGTGGAGCCGCTGGTCGCCGAGGTCGCCGACGTGCTCCGCGGGGTCGTGCTCCTGGGCCGGGACCGGGGGCGGATCGCGGAGGCATTGACCCGACACGCGCCGACGGTGCCCGTCGTGGAGCTGCCCTCGGGAGACGATGACGGGGCCGCGGCTCCCGACGAGCCGCAGCACACGATGGACCGTGCGGTCGCCGAGGCCGCGCGGATGGCCACCGGTGGCGACACCGTGCTGCTCGCCCCCGCGGCCGCGTCGATGGACATGTTCACCGACTACGGCCACCGCGGGCGCAGCTTCGTCCTCGCCGTGGGTCGCGTGGCGGGGAGGTAGGAATGACACTCAGGGAACCCGTGCGGCGGGCCGGAGCGTCCGCCGCCGCTGCCGACGAGGGAGCCGGCCGCGGCGCGGAGGGGCGCCCCGACCTGCTCGGCCGCATCGCCGCGCCCCTCGCGGCGATCAACCGCGCCCCGCTCACCTCGTACCACGTGGTCATGGTGATCACGTGTCTGCTCACGGTGATCGGCCTCGGCATGGTGCTCTCCAGCTCCAACGTCCTGGCCTTCTCGGGCGGCGGCACCCCCTTCGACATCTTCCTGCGCCAGGCGATGTTCGTCGCGATCGGCTGGGTGGGCTTCTACGCGGCCCTGCGCGTGCGGATCGAGGTGGTCCGCGCGACGGCGTTCCCGCTGCTGCTCGCCGGTATCGCCCTGCTCGGCGCGGTGCTCATCCCGGGCGTCGGCATGGAGGTCAACGGCTCGCGCGGGTGGATCGACCTCGGCCTGTTCCACATCCAGCCCGCCGAGATCGCCAAGTTCGCGTTCCTCGTCTGGGCCTGCTCGGTCATCGCCCGCCGCGTGCGCAGTGGCTACTGGCTGGACATGCTCTTCCCCGCGATCCTCGGCTGGGCGGTGGTCGCCGGACTCATCGTCGTCGCCCCGGACCTCGGCATGGCCACCGCCACGACCCTCGTCTTTCTCGCCGCCCTGTGGTTCGCCGGGTACCCGGGCCGGCACTTCCTCTACGTCCTGGGCTTCGGCACCGTCGTGTTCGGCGTCCTCGCCGCGGCGTTCGCCTACCGCTTCGAGCGGATCCGCACGTTCACGAGCACGTTCGTCGGCGACTTCTCCAACCCCCAGGGTTCGGCGTACCAGTCGTACCAGGGCATGCTCTCCCTGGCCGACGGCGGACTCTTCGGCGTGGGCCTCGGCCAGTCGAGCGCCAAGTGGTTCTACCTGCCCGAGGCCACCAACGACTTCATCTTCGCGATCATCGGCGAGGAGCTGGGGTGGTTCGGTGCCGCGGTCGTCGTCGCCCTCTACGTGGCCCTGGGCTGGGCGGGGATGCGGATCGCGCTGCGCTCGGTGGACCCGTTCCGACGCCTGCTCGCGGGCACCATCACCACCGCGATCGTGCTCCAGGCGTTCATCAACATCGGCTACGTCGTGGGGCTGCTGCCGGTGACCGGCCTCCAGCTCCCGCTCATCTCCAACGGCGGCACCTCCGCCGTCGTCACCCTCACCTCGTTGGGGCTGCTCGCCAACTGCGCGCGCCACGAGCCCGAGGCCATCTCGGCGATCCTCAGCTCGCCGGCGCGCCGCCGCCGCTGGTTCTCGCTGCCCGCCCCGCGGCCGTACACGCCGGAGCGGCCGGTCCCCGCCGCG
>DUTZ01000287.1 GCA_012841845.1 Actinomycetales bacterium
CCATGATGCCGATGTTGCGGACCTTCCTCAGGTCCGTCAGGACGTCCTGTGCCACAGTCTCTCTTCTCTAGCTTGGCTCGGTCGTGTGTCTTGGCGGGTATGCGGTGTGCGTCCCGGTGGGCGGAGGTGAGGGGCGCGCGGACGGGCCGCGCGGCATACCCTCACCTCCGCGGGGTCACCAGCGGTAGTGCGCGAACGCCCGGTTGGCCTCGGCCATCTTGTGGGTGTCCTCGCGGCGCTTGACCGCGGCACCCAGGCCGTTCGAGGCGTCGAGGATCTCGTTGGCGAGCCGCTCGATCATGGTCTTCTCGCGACGCTGACGCGAGAAGGTCACCAGCCAGCGCATGGCCAGCGTGGTGGAGCGGCCCGGACGGACTTCGACCGGCACCTGGTAGGTGGCGCCACCGACGCGGCGGCTGCGCACCTCGAGGGCGGGACGGACGTTGTCCAGGGCCTTCTTGAGCGTGATGACCGGGTCGGTGCCGGTCTTCTCGCGGCAGATCTCCAGGGCCGAGTAGACGATGCGCTCGGCGGTCGTCTTCTTGCCGTCCAGGAGGATCTTGTTGACGAGCTGCGTCACCAGCGGCGACCCGTAGACCGGATCGCTGATGAGCTGGCGCTTGGGGGCGGGACCCTTACGAGGCATTACTTCTCCTTCTTGGCGCCGTAGCGGGAGCGGGCCTGCTTGCGGTCCTTGACGCCCTGCGTGTCGAGCGAGCCGCGGATGATCTTGTAGCGGACACCCGGGAGGTCCTTCACACGACCACCACGGACGAGCACCATCGAGTGCTCCTGGAGGTTGTGGCCCTCACCGGGGATGTAGGCCGAGACCTCGACGCCGCTCGTCAGGCGCACACGGGCGACCTTCCGGAGCGCGGAGTTCGGCTTCTTGGGGGTCGTGGTGTACACACGCGTGCACACGCCACGACGCTGCGGCGAGCCCTTGAGGGCGGCCGTCGACGTCGCCGACTTCTTGTCAGTGCGGCCCTTGCGGACCAGCTGGTTGATGGTTGGCATGAACCGACTTTCTCTAGCTGGCGGCCTCCGGGCGGCGACCACCGGTCACTGGGACGTTGCGTCTGTACTGTCGTCTCGCGCTCCCGCCGGGCCTGGTCCCCGCGTCCCACCTGCGGATTGTCCGTCCGCTCGGGCGCATGGGTGACCTCGTCAGCCGCTCTCGCTGGCCTACGGGGCACGATCCTCCAGCTCGCATACTGCGAGCACGATGGTCAAGCCTAACCGCCGCCGGGTCAGGCGGTCAAAACAGGCCCCGGGCGCCGGCCTTCTCACCCGCGGGTGCCGGCCCGGCGGATCACGTCGTCGAGCATCCCGGCCCACGCCGCGACGATCTTCTCGCGGCGCGCCGCGTCGTCGGAGAGCACGTCCGCGAGCCCCAGGCCGCGGGCCAGGTCGAGGGTGATCTGCAGCGCGCGGCGCACGCGGACGTCGTCCGGGTCCACCTCGAGCGAGTCCGCGGAGATGGCGAGCACCTCGCGGGACATCCGAGCCTCCAGCGGGAGCACGCGGTCGCGCAGCGCCGGGTCGGAGGCCGCCGCGGTCCACACGTGCAGCGCGGCCTTGAACAGGTCCGAGGTGTAGTGCTCCACGATGAGCCGGGCCACCGCGAGCGTCCGCTCGGGCCCGGGCTCCGGGAGGTCGACGCCGCCGGCGCGGACCTGCCCCAGGCGCTGCTCGATCATGTGCTCGAGCGCCGCGGTGATGAGGTCCTCGCGGGTCGGGAAGTGGTGCTGGGCGGCGCCGCGGGAGACGCCGGCGGCGGCGGCCACCGCTCCCACGGTGGTCGCCGCCCAGCCCTGCGTGGCGAGGAGGTCGATGGAGGCCGCGAGCAGCCGCTCACGCGTGAGCCGGCTGCGGTCCTGCTTGGGAGCGCGTTGCTCGGGTGCCGCCATGTGTCCTCCTCATCGGGTCACCAGTCGTTCTCGTCGTAGATGATCACACCGCGCAGGTTCTTGCCGTCGCGCATGTCCTGGTAGCCCTGGTTGATGTCCTCGAGCTTGTACGTCTTCGTGATGAGCTCGTCCAGCTTGAGGTTGCCCGCACGGTACTGGTGGAGCAGGTGCGGGATCTGCTTGCGCGGGCCGGTCCCGCCGAAGATGGCGCCCTGCAGCGTCTTCTGCTGCATCGCCAGGTCGAGGATGGAGATCTGGGCGTCCACGGCCATCATGTCGCCCAGGCCCACCACGACGCAGCGGCGCCCCTTGCCGGTGAGCAGCAGGCCCGGAAGGAGGTCCTTGCCCTCCACGACGCCCATGGTGAGGACGACGAGGTCGGCCATCCGCCCCCAGCTGATCTCCCCGACGATGCCCATGGCCTCGTCCATGGACGCGCACGTGTGGGTGGCGCCGAACTCCGTCGCCTTCTCGCGCTTGAACTCGATCGGGTCCACCGCCACGATGGCGCGGGCGCCGGCTGCGGCAGCGCCCTGCACCGAGTTGATGCCGATGCCGCCGATGCCCACCACCACCACGACGTCGCCCTCGGAGGCGCCGCCGATCTCGGTGGCCGAGCCCCAGCCGGTGCAGACGCCGCAGCCGAGCAGCGCGGCCTTGTCGAGCGGGATGTCCTTCTCGATCTTGATGACCGACGACTGGTGCACGGTGACGTGCGGGGCGAAGGTACCGAGCACGCACATGGTGGCCACGCCCTCGCCGTCGGGCAGCCGGACGCGGAAGTCGCCGTCGCTGATCGCCTTGCCGGACAGCAGCCCGGCACCGTTGTCGCAGAGGTTCTGCAGGCCCTCCGAGCACGGCGGGCAGGTGCCGCAGGCGGGGATGAAGGCCAGGACGACGTGGTCGCCCTCCTCGAGGCCGATGACGCCCTCCCCGACCTTGGTGATCACGCCGGCCCCCTCGTGCCCGCCCATGATCGGGTAGGACTCGAACTGCAGGTCGCCGGTGAGCAGGTGCTCGTCGGAGTGGCAGAGTCCGGAGGCTGCCAGCTTGACCTGGACCTCACCGGACTTGGGGTCGTCGATGTCCACCTCGACGATCTCCCAGCCGTCCTGCTTGGGCTCGCGGATGATGGCGGCCTTGGTACGCATGCTCGTGCTCCTCGCTTCAGCGGATCCGGTGAGAACCGGGTGCGATGTGGCCCTGATCACATATCAGTGCCACCGCATACGGTAGCCGTCGCGGGGTGCCGGCGGGGTGTCTCGGCGACACCTCCGGCGGATAGCCTCGCGGCATGGTCCTGCTCCTCGTCCTCGGCTGCGTGGTGGTGGTCGGGGCGATGCTGCAGCGGGCCTCCGGGACCGGCCTGGGCCTGCTGCTGGCGCCGGTGTTCACCCTCGCGCTCGGCCCGTCGTCCGGCGTCCTCGTGACCAACGCGGTCACCGCCGTCTCGGCGACGCTGCTCTTCGTGGGGGTCCGG
>DUTZ01000288.1 GCA_012841845.1 Actinomycetales bacterium
CCGGTCCGTCGCTCTGCCGGTCCGTCGCTCTGCCGGCCCGCCGCCTCCGCCCCGGTGCCCCGGCGTCGCGAGGCTCCGAGGTTTCGCTCACTCGCGCAGGGCACCCGCCCGGGTGTCGCGCGGCTGTGTCGGCCTTCGGGGCGCCGCGCCCCGCGAATCAACCTGCGACGCCCCGCCCAGTGAGCGAAAACGGTGCGCAGCCCTGCGCGAAACCTTCCGGCCCCGACGTGTCGCGCAGGTCTGGGCGGCTGATTCGCTCACATCGACGGCGCCGGCACGGGGAGTTAGGGTTCTCCGCCGGGTCCGGTGAGGCCGGAGCGACCCACGAGACGGGTGGGGCGTCCGGCGGCCGCGACCGGGGTGCGCGAGTGAGCGAATTACCAGAGGGCCGTCACCGGCACACCGGCACACCGGAGCCCGGTGCTCCCGCGGCGGCTCAGCGGGGCCGGTCGGCGGTCCAGCGGGGGTCGCGGCCGGTGCGGGCGAGGGCGGCGTCGCGCGGTGGGGTGCCGGGATCGTCGAAGCCGGGCACCGGCGGGTCGAAGAGGTCGGGCGCGGGGTTCTCGGCGAGGTCGTCGCCCACGAAGTCCAGGACGGCGCGGGCCAACTCGTCGTCCCAGTGCAGGTCCAGGCCCTGCGAGGCGGCGAGATCCCAGGCGTGGACGGCGAGGTCGAAGGTCTGCTGGCCCAGATAGTGGCGGGCGGGGGCCCGGCCGTAGGACAGGTGCACCTCGTCGTCGGCGGGCGTTCCCTTCCACGCCGCCGCCACGGGCTCGCGCAGCGCCGCCCACTCCTCGACGAGCTCCGGCCCGGTGGCCTCGCGGAGGCGGCGCAGCCGGTCCTCGAGGTCGTCGGCGACCTCGTCCACCGTGCCGCCGGCGAGCAGGCCCGGCACCCACAGCTGCTCGTCCACCACGTGGGCCAGCACCTCGCGGGCGGTCCACTCGCTACACGGGCTGGGCGCGTCCCAGTCGGTGACGGCGGGCAGCACCCCGTCGTAGAGGTCGACGGCGCGGGCCTGCAGGGCGATCCAGTCGGTCATGGCACCCATGATGCGCCCGTCGCGGACGCGCGTCGAGTGCTCAGGGCTTGTCGAAGCGCTCGCCCGCGCCGAGGCGCTGCAGCCGCAGCCACTCACGGAACCCCGCCGGATCGCGGCGCGTCACGAGGAAGTACCAGCCGAAGCGCACGAGCTCCTGCGGGATGAGCTTCCGGTTGCCCGGCTGGGTGAGTACGTAGCCGCGGTTGCGGTAGGTGAAGTGCCGCTTGACCGGGTCGTCCGGGTACTGCGTGTGCATCCGCCCGCCCAGGATGGGCTTGAACTCGTCGGAGCCCTGCGGGTGCAGGTACGCGGTGGTCAGGCAGGTGCCGAACCGCACCCCGGAGCGCACGAGCCGGCGGTGCACCTCGACCTCGTCACCGCGGATGAACAGCCGTAGGTCCGGTACGCCCACGCGGTCCAGGCAGTCGGCGGTGAACAGCGCGCCGTTGAACAGCGAGGCGATCCCGGGCAGGAGGTCGTCGGTGCCGGCGGTCGGTCCGCGCTCGGCGGCGCCGGAGCCGTCGGCGAACAGCTCCGATCGCAGTCGCCGCCACACGAGCCCGCGGCGTAGGGGGAAGGCCAGGCGGTCGGGGTCGTCGAGGTCGCACACCACCGGCGAGACCTCGTCCAGCCCGTGCCGGTCCAGGCAGCCCAGCAGGGTCTCCAGGACCTCCGGGCCCTCGGGGCGGCCGTCGTCGTCGGCGCACCACACGAGGTCCGCGCCCAGCGCCAGCGCGTGGAGCATGCCCAACGCGAAGCCGCCGGCGCCGCCGAGGTTGTGCTTGGAGCCCAGGTAGGTGGCCGCGACGGGCTGGGACTCGACGAGCTCGCGCACCGCCGGCTCGTCGGCGTTGTCCACCACCACGAGGTGGTCGACCGGACGGCTCTGGCCGCTGACCACGGCCAGCGACGCGCGCAGCTGCTCGAGGCGCCGGTGGGTCACCACGACGGCGATCACCGTGCGGGGATCGCGGGCCTCGTCGTCGTCGCCCCCGGTTCCCTGTCCGGCCGGGCCCACCCGGTCACCCTTCACGCTGCATCCTCTCCATGGCCTTGCGGACCGCCTCGCCGGCCTCGGGGCCCTCGTAGGCGGTCACGACCTCCTCGATGCCGCCGCGCTGGCGGATGCGGCCGTGGTCGATCCACATGGCCGAGTCGCAGAGCTGGGCCAGGAAGTCGTTGGAGTGGGAGGCGAAGACGAGGATGCCGGACCGCGAGACCAGGTCGGCGAGCTTGACCCGCGCCTTCTTCATGAACTCCGCGTCCACGGCGCCGATGCCCTCGTCGAGCAGCAGGATCTCCGGGTCGATCGAGGTCACCACGCCCATCGCGAGCCGCACGCGCATGCCGGTCGAGTAGGTGCGCAGCGGCATGTCGAGGTAGTCGCCGAGCTCGGTGAAGTCGGCGATCTCCTCGATCTTGGCCTTCATCTGCTTGCGCGTCTGCCCCAGGAACAGGCCGCGGATGATGATGTTCTCGTAGCCCGAGATCTCCGGATCCATGCCCACGCCCAGGTCGAACACCGGCGCGACGCGGCCGCGGATCCGGGCGGCGCCGCGGGTGGGCTCGTAGATGCCGGACAGCAGGCGCAGCAGCGTGGACTTGCCGGCGCCGTTGTGCCCGACCAGGCCGATGCGGTCGCCCTCGCGCAACGACAGGGTGATGTCCTTGAGGGCCTCCACGACGACGACGTTGGACGCGTTCCGCCCGATCACGCCGCCGGCCGAGCCGAGCACCGCCTTCTTGAGCGAGCGCGACTTGGCGTCGAAGATCGGGAAGTCCACGCACGCGTCCACGCAGTCGATGGACACGCCGCCGGGGGTGGGGGCTGCTCGGGTCACGTCGGTCCTCCTCCCTACACCCAGTAGGGGACTCGGGCGCGGAACGTGCGCAGGGCGAGGAAGGCCAACGCGAGGCCGACCGCGGTGCAGCCCAGGACGATCCACCAGTGGTAGGCGGCGATCGGCTGGCCGATCATGGGCGCGCGCACGATCTCCAGGTAGTGGAACAGCGGGTTGAGCTCGGCGATCCGGGCCCGTTCGGCGACCTGGCCGCCCTGCTCCTTGAGCGTGGCCGTGGTCCACACGATGGGCGTCATGTAGAACAGCAGCTGCACGAGCGAGTCGAGCAGCGGCGAGATGTCGCGGAAGCGGGTGGCGAGGATGCCGAAGAGCATCGCCACCCACACGCCGTTGACGATGATCAGCGCCAGCCCCGGGATCGCGAGCAGCAGGTCCCAGCCCAGCGGCCGCGGGTAGATCACCATGAGCGCCAGCCAGATCACCAGGTTGTGGCACAGGAAGAGGAACTGCCGCCACACCAGCCGGTACACGTGCACGCTCAGCGCGCTGGGCAGCTGCTTGATCAGGCCCTCGTTGGAGATGAAGACCTCGGCGCCGTCCTTGATGCAGCCCGAGATGAAGCCCCAGAGAATCAGCCCCACGGTGACGTGCGGGAGGAACTCGGCGAGCGGGATCTGGAACAGGATCGAGTAGAGCAGGCCGAGCGCGGCGGCCATGACGCCGGTCGCGATGGTGATCCACAGCGGGCCGAGCGTGGAGCGCCGGTAGCGCTGCTTGATGTCCTGCCAGCCCAGCGAGAGCCACAGTTCCCGCTGCTGCATCCCCTGCCGCAGGTCGCCGACGGCGCGGCGGAAGGTCTGCGAGTCGTTGACGATCTCCGCGCGCACGCTCTCGTC
>DUTZ01000289.1 GCA_012841845.1 Actinomycetales bacterium
CACCCGCCGCACACGTCGTGGAAGCGGACCGAGCCCGCGGCGGCGGCGCTCCTCGAGTCGGCCCGGGACGCCCTCGGCGGGGTCGCCGACGATCTCGGCCTCGACCCCGCGCTCCTCCTGCGCCCCGCGACGCTGCGGCTGTGGGTGTGGCGCGCGGCGACCGGCGACGTGACCGACGACGGCGCGCTGCTCGACGCGGTCCTTCGGGAGGAGGGCGCCCGCGACTGGCAGCGCGAGCTGAGCACCCCGGCGCTCCTGGCGGCGGTCGGCGCGTTCCGCGCCGCCTCCTGACGCGGGCCCGTCCCGTCCGGCCCCGCGGGCGGACTCAGCCGGTCAGCCGGCGGCGCACGGTGGTGGCGATGCCCTCGGCGTCCAGGCCGAGGTCGGCGAGGATCTCCCCGCGCGAGGCGTGGTCGAGGAAGTCCTGGGGCACGCCGAGCGCGACGCGCGGCCCGTGGACGCCGGCCGCGTCGAGTCGGATGGCCACGGCGGACCCGACGCCCCCGTGGAGCCCGTTGTCCTCGACCGTCACCACGAGTCGACGGCCCCGGGCGGTGTCGATCAGCGACTCCGGCACCGGATAGACCCACCGCGGGTCCACGACGTCGACGGAGACGCCCTCCGCGGACAGCGCCTCGGCGGCCTCGACGCTCGGCGCGACCATCGCGCCCACGGCCACCACGAGCACCTCCCCGGAGCCGGTGCCGTGGACGCGGTCCACGCCGTCGGCCGAGGCGTCCAGCGCCGGGATCGGCGCGCCGACCGAGCCCTTGGGGAACCGGATCACCGTGGGTCCGTCGGTCACGGCGACGGCCTCCCGCAGCTCCTGCCGCAGCGTGTCCGCGTCGCGCGGGGCGGCCACCCGCACCCCGGGGACGATCCCGGTGAGCGAGAGGTCCCACATGCCGTTGTGGCTCGCGCCGTCGGGGCCCGTGATCCCGGAGCGGTCCAGCGCGACGGTCACCGGCTGCCGCAGCAGGGCCACGTCCATGAGGAGCTGGTCGAACGCGCGGTTGAGGAAGGTCGAGTAGACGGCCACCACCGGGTGCAGGCCGCCCAGGGCGAGGCCGGCCGCGGAGGTCAGGGCGTGCTGCTCGGCGATGCCGACGTCGTACATCCGCTCCGGGAACCGGTCGCCGAACGCGGCCAGTCCCGTCGGCCCGGCCATGGCGGCGGTGATCGCCACGACGTCCTCGCGCTCGGCGCCGATCGCGCAGAGCTCCTCGGAGAACACCGACGTCCAGTCCTGCCCCGAGGACGTGGACAGCGGGCGGCCCGTGTCCGGGTCGATGACGCCGGTGGCGTGCATCTGGTCCGCGACGTCGTTCTCGGCGTGGACGTAGCCGTGGCCCTTGCGGGTGACGACGTGCACCACGACCGGCCCGCCGAACTCCTTGGCGCGCCGCAGCGCGGCCTCGGTGGCGGCGAGGTTGTGGCCGTCGATCGGGCCGTCGTACTTGAGGCCGAGGTCGGCGAAGAGCTCCTGCGGGGCGACGGCGTCCTTGACCCCGGCCTTGATGCCGTGCAGCAGCGCGTAGACCGCCTTGCCGAGGCGGTCGGTGCGGGCACCCAGCGTGCGCTTGGTGCGGTCCATCGCCTTCTCGTAGGCGGGCTGGAGCCGCAGGTCGCTGAGCCGGTCCGCGAGGCCGCCGATGGTGGGCGAGTACGAACGGCCGTTGTCGTTGACCACGATGACCAGCGGCCGGTCCCGCCCGGCCGCGATGTTGTTGAGCGCCTCCCAGCACATCCCGCCGGTCATGGCGCCGTCGCCGATCACCGCCACGACCGTGCGGTCGGGCTCCTCACGCAGTGCGTACGCCTTGGCCAGGCCGTCCGCGTACGAGAGGGACGCGGTGGCGTGCGAGGACTCCACGATGTCGTGCTCACTCTCGGCCCGACTCGGGTAGCCGGACAGGCCGCCGCGGGACCGCAGGTCGTCGAACTTGTGACGCCGGCCGGTGAGCATCTTGTGGACGTAGGCCTGGTGGCCGGTGTCGAACACGATCGGGTCGCGGGGCGAGTCGAAGACCCGGTGCAACGCCACGGTGAGCTCCACCACGCCGAGGTTCGGCCCGAGGTGGCCGCCCGTGGCGGAGACCTTGGTGACGAGGAACCGCCGGATCTCCTCGCAGAGCTCCTCCAGCTCCGCGGGCCCGAGGCCGCGCAGGTCGGTGGGGCCGTCGATACGATCCAGCACGCTCATGGCAGGCGGGTTCTCCTTTCGCGGCCGGCTCCGGCGCAGAGACGAACCGTCAGTCTACGTTCTCCCGCGCGACGCCTCCGTCCGCGGTCGGCGCGTCGAGCACCGCGAGCCCCTCGACGTGGTGCGTCCCCGGGAACGCGGCGACCCCCCGCAGATCGACGAGTCGCCAGCCGGCGGCCACGAGGACCCCCACGTCGCGGGCCAGGCTCGCCGGATCGCAGCCCACGTGGACGATCCGTCGGGCGCCGGCGGCCGCCAACGCGGACATCACCTCGACGCCCGCGCCGCCGCGCGGCGGGTCGAGCACCACGACGTCCGGCCCCCCGGCGTCCGCGGGCCCGTCCGCGAGGAAGTCCTCCACCCGGGCCCCGACCGTGCGCACGCGGGCACCGGAGCCCAGGGCGGCACCGGCCGCTCCGAGCTAGGCCGCAGACGACTCCACCAGCGTGACGCGGGCTCCGGGGACCG
>DUTZ01000290.1 GCA_012841845.1 Actinomycetales bacterium
GAGCCGTGGGCGAGGAACGCCCCGCGCCACGCCGCCTCGGCCGCCGCGACGGATCCGCCGACGACCGCCGCCGGCAGGCCCCGCACCGCGCGGCCCTTGCCGTCGACGAGCCCGAGCTGCCGGGCGAGATCGGCTCCCCGGTCGATCACGCGGAGGACGAACTTGCGGGCCGGCCGGCCACCGGAGCCGCCGATCGGGTGGATCTCGCAGGCCACCCCGAACAACGAGTCGAGCTCGCCGGCGAGTCGGTCGGCGATCTCGCCGGAGTCCACCTCGGCCTCGATCACGAGCCGACCGGAGAGGACCTGGAGCGTCCCGGCGAAGCGCAGGAGGGCGGCCACCTCGGCCCTCCTGGTCTCGGACTGGCCCACCGGGGCCCTCACCAGCTCGGACTTGACCTGCGCGGTCAGCGACACGCCCTGCTCCTTCACTCCGGGGTCATGCGTCGGTACCGGCCCGGGCGGCGGCGAGGGCCGCGGCCAGCAGGGCCGGATCGTGAACTGCTCTCATCGTCCCATCCGCCGCCGTGCGGGCCACCTCCGCGGTGAGCACGCGGGCGCCGAGGCCGGCGGCCGCCCGCTCCAGGTGGTCGCGCTCGGTGGCGCTGAGCTGCATCCGCGGGTCCACCAGGACCACGTCGACCTCCACGTCCTGGGCGTGCTGGCGCAGCACGTGGAGGTGGCGCTCGGCGGAGAACCCGGCGGTCTCGCCCGGCTGCGGAGCCAGGTTGAGCACGAGGATCTTGCGCGCGGACGTCCGCGCGAGAGCGTCGGCGATCGCGGGCACGAGGACGTTGGGGATGACGCTGGTGAACCACGAGCCCGGTCCGAGCACCACCGCGTCGGCCCGCTCGATCGCCTCGACCACCCCGTCGGCCGCCGGCGGGTCGTCCGGGATGAGCCGGACCCGGCGCACCTGGCCGGGGGTGGTGGCGACGGCGACCTGGCCGACGATGGTCCGGACCACGCGCGGGTCGGCCTCGAGGCCCACGACCTCGGCGGCGATGTCGAGCCCGACCGGGGACATCGGCAGCACCCGCCCCGTCACCCCGAGGAGTTCGCCCACCACCTCGAGCGCCTCGAGCGGGTCCCCGAGCATCTCCCACAGGCCGGCAAAGACGAGGTTGCCCACGGCGTGGCCGGCGAGCGCCCCGGACCCGCCGTAGCGGTGCTGGAACAGCCGGGTGAGCAGCTCGTGGTGGTCGTCCCTGCCCGCGAGCGCGCACAGCGCCATCCGCAGGTCGCCGGGCGGGAGGATGTCGAGCTCGCGGCGCAGCCGGCCCGAGGAACCGCCGTCGTCGGCGACGGTGACCACCGCGGTGACGTCGTCGGCCACGAGCCGGGCCGCCCGGAGCGTGGCGGACAGGCCGTGGCCGCCGCCGAGCGCCACCAGGGACGGGATCCGGGGGCCGTCCCCGCCGGCATGGGTGTCGGGCATGGCGTGCTCACTCCCGCCCGAGATCGCGGTGCCGTACGTGGACGTCGACGGCCTCCAGCGCCGAGAGGCGGGAGGCCAGCGACTCGGTGATCGCGACGCTGCGGTGCTTGCCGCCCGTACAGCCGACGGCGATGGTCATGTACCGCTTGCCCTCGCGGCGGTAACCGTCCATCGCGAGCCGGATCATGGTGACGGCCGAGGCCAGGTACTCCTCGATCGAGGGGTCGGCGAGCACGTAGTCCTGGACCGGCTTCTCGCGCCCGTTGTGCGGCTGCAACTCGGGGATCCAGTGCGGGTTGGGCAGGAACCGCATGTCCAGCAGCATGTCCACGTCCACGGGGACGCCGTACTTGAAGCCGAAGGACTCCACGGTGAGGTGGAAGTCGAAGCCGGGGTCGCCGAAGGGCGACTCGAGTCGGCGGCGCAGGTCGTGGACGCTGAGGGAGGTGGTGTCGACGACGACGTCGGCCCGTCCGCGGATGCCCTCCAGGAGCCGACGCTCGCGCTGGATGCCGTCCACGAGCCCGTCGCCGCTCTGCAGCGGGTGCGAGCGGCGGACGTTGTTGAAGCGCTTGACCAGGGCCTCGTCGGAGGCGTCGAGGAAGAGGATGCGGGTGCGCTCGCGGGCGTCGAGCCGCTGGACCAGCGCCTGCAGGTGGTCGAGGAAGCCGAGGCTGCGGACGTCCGCCACCACCGCCAGGCGGGTGGGCGCGTCGCCGGAGGCGAGCACCCGGTCGAGGAGTTCCTCGACGAGGCCCACCGGCAGGTTGTCGACGACGTACCAGCCGAACTCCTCGAGGACCTTGGAGGCCGTGCCCTTGCCGGCCCCGGACATGCCGCTGATGAACAGCAGCTCCGGCGCGCGCTCCCTGGTCGCGTCGTTCTCCCCCACCGTGGTCACCTCGTGTCGCTCTCCGGGCCGGGATCGGCGGCCCCGTCCGAGTCTGTCACGTCGGCGGGGGCCGCGTCGGCACCCAGCGCGGTTCGGATCGCCTCCGCCGTCCCGGGGCCGATCCCCGGGACCCCGCAGAGCTCCTCGACGGACGCCGCGCGCAGCGCCGAGACCGTCCCGAACCGCTCGAGCAGCGCCGCCCGCCGGGCCGGGCCGAGGCCGGCGACGCCGTCGAGCACCGAGGTCGTCATGCGCTTGGAGCGCGCCCCGCGGTGGGCGCGGATCGCGAAGCGGTGGGCCTCGTCGCGCAGGCGCTGCAGCAGGAACAGGCCCTCGCCGTGGCGCGGGAAGATCACCGGGTACTCCTCCCCCGGCAGCCAGATCTCCTCGAGGCGCTTGGCGATCCCGATCACGGGGACGTCGGTCACGCCCAGCTCGGCGAGCACCTCGGCGGCGGCCTCGACCTGCGGCCGCCCGCCGTCCACCACGTAGAGCTGGGGTGGGTAGGCGAAGCGGCGGGTCGGCGCGGCCGCCTCGCCGTCGCCGGCGC
>DUTZ01000291.1 GCA_012841845.1 Actinomycetales bacterium
CACCGCGGCCCGCGAGAAGCCCGGCATGCTGCCCGGCCTCAGCCAGGTCTCCGCGCCGGCCCTGCCCGGGATGAGCCTGCTCGAGCTCACCTCCGCCGACCTCGCCGCCACCGGCATCAGCCCCGAGGAGTACCCCACCGTCCACGCCCGGCCCTGGCTCGACTCCCGCGGCGTGTGCACCACCGCCGGGCTCGCCCACGTCCCCGACGGCAGTCGCGTCGAGGTCGCCGGCGCCGTCACCCACCGCCAGCGCCCCGCCACCGCCGAGGGCGTGACCTTCCTCAGCCTCGAGGACGAGACCGGCATGACCAACATCGTCTGCTCGGTCGGCCTGTGGGCGCGCTACCGGCCCGTCGTCTCCGCGTCGCCGGCACTGATCATCCGCGGCACCGTCGAGAACCGCTCCGGCGCCGTGAGCGTGGTGGCCGACAAGGTCGAGCGCCTCCACCTGGGCCTGGCGATCGGCCGCAGCCGCGACTTCCGGTGAGGGGCGATGCCGGAAACCAGGGCAGGTGGTGGTAGACAAAGAGGTGCAGTCGGTTCGGGACCGAAGCCGCCGCCACGACCCCACGGTCGCGGGCGGCCGTTCGGTCCCGTCGAAACACTCCATGCCGGAGTGCGAGAGGGAATCCGGTGAGAATCCGGAACTGTCCCGCAGCGGTATGAGGGAACGACCGCCGTCACCTGAGCACTGGGAGCCCCCGGGAAGCGACGGCCAGTAGACCAGGCCCACCCGGCCGCCGCCCTCGAGTCCGAATACCTGCCTACTGTGTCGGGCGCGCCGCGTCCGACGGTATGCCGCCTCGTGGACCGGGCGCGCGGCCGATCACGACACCGACGACTGGCACGGGCGCGACGCCCCGGCCAGACCCGCGGCGCCCCCACGGGGCACCGCCGTCGACGGTGGCGAGGACCGACCTGCGGGCCCGGATAAGGGTGGCATCCATGCCGAACCGCACACGAAGGACGTCCTCAGTGACACCCACCGACACCACGGCCGCGACCACCGCATCGGCGCACTCCGCGCGACCGTTCACCGCCACCGCCCTCGGCGCGCCCCGTATCGGGCCGAACCGCGAGCTCAAGAAAGCCGTCGAGGCCTACTGGGCGGGACGCACGGACCGCGCCGCGCTCGAGTCCGTCGCCGCGGAGCTGCGCCGTGACGACCGCGCCCGCATGGTGGCCGCCGGCTTCGACTCCGTGCCCACCAACACGTTCTCCTACTACGACCAGATGCTCGACACCGCCGCGCTGCTCGGCGCGCTGCCCGAGCGCGTCGCCGCCGTGGAGGACCCGCTCGACCGCTACTTCGCCGCCGCCCGCGGCACCGCCGAGATCCGGCCGCTCGAGATGACCAAGTGGTTCGACACGAACTACCACTACCTCGTGCCGGAGATCGCCGACGACACCCGCTTCACCCTGCACCCCGAGAAGGTCCTGACGGACCTCGCCGAGGCCGTCGCCGAGGGCGTGCCCGCCCGGCCCGTCGTCATCGGGCCGGCCACCTTCCTCGCGCTGTCCAAGCCGGTGCCCGGTGCCGCCGACCCGTGGGAGCGGATCGACGAGCTCGTCCCCCTGTACCGGGATCTGCTCGCCCTGCTGCGCGCGGGCGGAGCCGAGTGGGTCCAGCTCGACGAGCCGGTGCTCGTCACAGACCTCGACGCCGACCGGCTGGAGAAGGTCACCGAGATCTACGGCGCGCTCTCCGCCGCCACCGACCGCCCCGCGCTCTGCGTGGTCACCTACTTCGGCGACGCCGGACCCGCCCTCGAGGCGCTCGGCGCCACCGAGATCGACGCCGTCGCCGTCGACCTGGTCGCCGGAGGCCCCGGCGTCCTCGCCTCGACCACGGCCTTCCACGACCGACTCGTCGTCGCCGGAGTCGTCGACGGCCGCAACATCTGGCGGACCGACCTCGACGCGGCGCTCGGCATCCTCGCCACCACGCTCGGTTCGGCGGGGCACGTCGCGGTGAGCACCTCCTGCTCCACCCTCCACGTGCCGTACTCCCTCGAACCCGAGACGGCGCTGGATCCCGCCATCCGCTCGTGGCTGGCCTTTGCGGCCGAGAAGTACGGCGAGGTGCGGGCGCTGGCCACCGCACTGCGCGACGGGCGCGAGGCCGAGACGGCGGCGTTCGACGAGTGCCGCACGGC
>DUTZ01000292.1 GCA_012841845.1 Actinomycetales bacterium
GCCGTCGGCGGCGTCCAGGTCGGCCACGCCGCCGGCGAAGGTCAGCTCGGCCTCGGTCTGGCCGGTGATCACCTCGGCCGCGGCGCCCGGGAAGTGCTCCCCCAGCACGTCGGCGGTCATGTCAAAGAAGTCCACCTTGTTGGCTGCATCCCGCGTCGCCGAGGTGGCCACCATCCGCACGGCCCGGACGTCGTGCGAGGCCATGGTCTCCACGTAGTCGCGCAGCGCCGTGCGTGCCCGCGAGATCGCACCGTCGGAGATCCGCCCGGTGGCATCGACGCCCTCGCCCAGGCGGATGATCCGCATCTCGCGCACCACGTCGGTGAGCCCGGCCCGGCCGGGCACGCCCTCGGCCACCAGCAGGCGGATCGAGTTGGTGCCGCAGTCCACCGCACCGACGCGCACGGGCCCGCTCACGACTCAGAGGCCAGCGCGTAGTAATCCGGCATCCCCAGCTCCTCCGTCGTGGGCCAATCGGACGGCAACGCGGTCCCGCGCAGCCCGGCCTCGCAGGCAAGTGCCACGGACTCGTCGCCGAGCCGCACCACGCCCGGCCCCTCGGCCAGCGCGTAGGCCATCAGCACGTGCAGGCACTTGACCCGCTCGGGCATCCCGCCGCCGGAGAAGTCGGTGCCCAGGTCCTCGATCGCGTTGCGGTCGCGCAGGTACTTCTCGTGCGCGTCCCTGTAGTTGGCGGCCAGCTCGGCGTCGGTGGCCAGCCGCGCCTGCATCGGGCGCATCACGCCGGCCGACTCCTGCCGGCTCGCCTCCGCGGTCAGCCTGGGATCGGTGAGGTAGTAGAGCGTGGGAAACGGTGTGCCGTCCTCGAGCCGCGGGGCGGTCTTGACCACCCCGGGCGTGCCGTCGGGGCTGCGGTACGCCACCGCCAGCACGCCGCGCGGCGGCCGGCCGAGCTGCGCCTCGACGGCGTCGAGGTCGGCCTGGGACACCTCGGTCTGCGGGGTGGCGGGCTGGTCGGTCACGGCGGGTGGTTCCTCCTGGGAAATGTCGGTACGGAAAAGCGGGGCGGGGCCGGCTCAGCCGCCCGGCTGCGAGGCGCCGACGCCGGGCACGTCCACCTCGGAGTCGGCGCCCGGGACCTCGGGGCCGCCGGGGGCGGGGCCCTCGGCCGGGGGCGGCAGCTCGGCGCCCAGGTCCCCGGGCAGGCTCGAGTTCTGCGGGAACACCGGGTCGCGCGGCTCGGCGATCGAGTTCCACACCCGCGTCTGCCACGACTGCGCGGCCAACTCGGCGGCCGCCTGCTCGGCCGCGGCCTTCTCCACCGGATCGACCTGCGACACGCGGTACGGGGTCTCCCCCGGCTTCACGGCGCCAAACCGGATACGAGCCTGCTGCTCGATGTACGCCGGGTCGGCCAGCTGCCGCTCCTGCGCCTCGAGCTCCGCGATGGTCTTCTCCAGCGCCGCCCGCTCCTGCGCCACGGCCTTCTGGTCCGACAGGAACTGGTAGTGGTTGCGCAGCGGGAACGAGACGGTCACCAGCAGCACGATCGCTATCGCCGCCAGCAGCCCGATCCGCCGCGGCGTGTAGTTCCGCGGCCCCAGCACCGTCTCCGACAGGTCCGTGCGCGTGGTGAGCCGGTGCGCCTCCGGGTGCGCGGTGGTGCCCACCCGCCCGGAGGACGACGGCCGCGCCGCGGGGGCGGGCCGGTCCC
>DUTZ01000293.1 GCA_012841845.1 Actinomycetales bacterium
GGCGTCAGGCCGGGGTGCGGGGCCGCGTCGGCGAGCCGCTAGGGCGTGATCACTCGCCGCCGGCGAGCTTGGCACGCAGGGCCGCGAGCTGCTCGTCCGAGGCCAGCGAACCGCCGGTGGTCTCGGAGGTGCCGGCGTCCGAGGCGGACGGACGGGCCGACGCGGCGGACTCCGACGAGTAGTTGGTCGGAGCGGCCTCGGCGGCCTCCGCGGCGGCGGCGCGACCCTTCTCGATCTGGGCCGTGTGCATCTTGTGGCGACGCTCGGCCTCCGCGTAGCGGTTCTCCCACTCCTCGCGCTGCTTCTCGAAGCCCTCGAGCCACTCGTTGGTCTCGGGGTCGAAGCCCTCGGGGAAGATGTAGTTGCCGGCCTCGTCGTAGCTGTCGGCCATGCCGTACTTCGACGGGTCGAACTCCTCGGTGTAGTCCTCGTCCGCCTGCTTGAGCGAGAGCGAGATACGACGACGGTCGAGGTCGATGTCGATGACCTTGACCATGGCGTCGTCGCCCACGGAGACGACCTGGTCCGGCACCTCGACGTGGCGCTCGGCCAGCTCGGAGATATGGACGAGGCCCTCGATGCCCTCCTCGACGCGGACGAACGCGCCGAACGGGACGAGCTTGGTGACCTTGCCCGGGACGATCTGGCCGATCGCGTGGGTCCGGGCGAAGTGCCGCCACGGGTCCTCCTGCGTCGCCTTGAGCGAGAGGGAGACGCGCTCGCGGTCCAGGTCCACGTCGAGCACCTCGACGGTGACCTCCTGGCCCACCTCGACGACCTCGGACGGGTGGTCGATGTGCTTCCAGGACAGCTCGGAGACGTGGACGAGGCCGTCCACACCGCCGAGATCGACGAACGCGCCGAAGTTGACGATCGAGGACACGACGCCCTTGCGGACCTGGCCCTTCTGCAGCTGGTGCAGGAACTCGGAGCGGACCTCGGACTGGGTCTGCTCGAGCCACGCACGGCGCGAGAGGACGACGTTGTTGCGGTTCTTGTCCAGCTCGATGATCTTGGCCTCGAGCTCCTTGCCCACGTAGGGCTGGAGGTCGCGGACGCGGCGCATCTCCACGAGCGAGGCGGGGAGGAAGCCACGGAGACCGATGTCGAGGATGAGGCCGCCCTTGACGACCTCGATGACGGTGCCCTTGACGGCCTCGTCCTTCTCCTTGAGCTCCTCGATGGTGCCCCAGGCGCGCTCGTACTGGGCGCGCTTCTTGGACAGGATCAGGCGGCCGTCCTTGTCCTCCTTGGTGAGGACCAGGGCCTCGACCTCGTCGCCCACCTCGACGACCTCACCGGGGTCGACATCGTGCTTGATGGACAGCTCGCGCGAGGGGATGACGCCCTCGGTCTTGTAGCCGATGTCGAGCAGGACCTCGTCGCGATCGACCTTGACGATCGTGCCCTCCACGATGTCGCCATCGTTGAAGTACTTGATCGTGGCGTCGATGGCGGCGAGGAAGTCGTCCGCGGAGCCGATGTCGTTGACGGCTACCTGCGGGGACGTGGTGTTGGTGGTCATAGGGTGGGGTGCTCCGAGGTGGATAGGGATCGTAGTGGACAAAGGAACTTCTCGCGCGTGACACGGGACTCGTACACACGCGACCGTCGACTGTACGCTTCCGTGGTGACGTGCACAAACCCCCCGCCACCGGACGACTCGGTCCGCGCCTCCCGCGCGTGGTGGGACGCCGAGGCGGTGGACTACCACCGCGAGCACGGCGACTTCCTCGGCGCCCACTCCCCCGACGGCGAGTTCGTGTGGTGTCCCGAGGGGCTGCACGAGGGCGACTGGCACCTCCTCGGCGACGTGGCCGGGCGCGACGTGCTGGAGATCGGCGCCGGCTCGGCACCGTGCTCGCGCTGGCTCGCCGGGCAGGGAGCCCGCGCGGTGGCCACGGACCTGTCCTCCGGGATGCTCCGCGTGGGCGCCGAAGCCGCCTCCCGGTCGACCGGCCCCGCGGCCGACGTGCCGCTGATCCAGGCCGACGCGGGTCGCCTGCCCTTCGCCGACGGGTCCTTCGACGTCGTCTTCTCCGCCTTCGGCGCGGTTCCCTTCATCGCCGACACCGCCGCCGTCATGGCCGAGGCCGCACGGGTCCTGCGGCCCGGCGGCCGCTTCGTCTTCTCCGTCAACCACCCGATGCGGTGGATCTTCCGCGACGATCCCGGCCCCGAGGGACTCGTCGCACTGTTCCCCTACTTCGACCGCAGCCCCTACGCCGAGTACGACGACGCCGGCGAGCTCAGCTACGTCGAGCACCACCGGACGGTCGGCGACCGGATCCGTGAGCTCGTGGCCGCCGGGTTCGTCGTGGAGGACCTCGTCGAACCCGAGTGGCCGGAGTGGCTGGACCGCGAGTGGGGCCAGTGGAGCCCGCTGCGCGGTGCGATCTTCCCCGGCACCGCGATCTTCGTCGCCTCGCTGCCGCGGCCGCGCTAGAGGATCTTGGACAGGAAGTCCCGCGTCCGCCGGTGCTGCGGGTTGCCGAGCACCTCGGCGGGCGCGCCGGACTCCACCACCACGCCGCCGTCGAGGAAGGCCACGGTGTCGGCGACCTCGCGGGCGAAGCCCATCTCGTGGGTCACCACGACCATCGTCATGCCACCCGCGGCGAGGTCGCGCATCACGGCGAGCACCTCGCCGACGAGCTCGGGGTCGAGCGCCGAGGTGGGCTCGTCGAAGAGCATGAGCTTGGGCTCCATGGCCAGCGCGCGGGCGATCGCCACCCGCTGTTGCTGGCCGCCGGAGAGCTGGGCGGGGTAGGCGTCGGCCTTGCCGCCCAGGCCCACCTTGTCGAGCAGCTCTCGCGCCCGCTCGGTCGCCGTCGCCCTGGACTCCCCCTTGACCAGCATCGGGGCCTCGATGACGTTCTCGAGGGCGGTGCGGTGGAGGAAGAGGTTGAAGTGCTGGAACACCATGCCGATGTCCCGGCGCTGGCGGGCGGCCTGCTTGGGCGAGATCTCGTAGAGCTTGTCGCCCTTCTGGCGGTAGCCCATGAGCTCGCCGTCGACGTAGAGCCGCCCGGCGTCGATCTTCTCCAGGTGGTTGATGCACCGCAGGAAGGTGGACTTGCCGGAGCCGGAGGGCCCCACGAGGCAGAGCACCTCGCCGCGGTCGACCTCCATGCTCACGCCCTTGAGGACCTCGATGGAGCCGAAGCTCTTGCAGACCTGCTCGGCCTTGACCATCGGCGTCACGGCGCGCTCCCCTCGTCCCGTCCGGTGGCCGACCTGACCGCCGACGGCGTCACGCCGTCCGCCTCCGCCATCACGCGCAGCTGCCGCGCGGTGAGCTGGCGGGTCGCGCCGCGGGAGAACCGCTTCTCGAGGTAGTGCTGGCCCACCATGAGGACGCTCGTGATGACGAGGTACCAGGTGGCCGCCACGAGCAGCAGCGGGATGGGCTGGAAGTTGACGCCGGAGATGTCGCGCGCCTGACCGTAGAGCTCGCCGGAGAACGGGATGGCCACGACGAGCGAGGTGGTCTTGAGCATGGAGATGAGCTCGTTGCCGGTGGGCGGGATGATGACGCGCATCGCCTGCGGCAGCACCGTCCGGCGCATGGTCTGGGCCCGCGACATGCCGAGGGCCGTGGAGGCCTCCGACTGTCCCTCGGGCACCGACGAGATGCCGGCCCGCACGATCTCCGCCATGTACGCCGCCTCGTTCATCGCCAGGCCGATCACGGCGAGCCAGAACGCCGAGTAGAGGACCATGGTGTCCTCGAAGCGGATGAAGGTCAGGTCCGTGAACGGGATCCCGAACTGCACCTGGCGGTAGAGGGTGAAGATCAGCCCCCAGAACAGCAGCTGCACGTAGATGGGCGTCCCGCGGAAGATCCACAGGTACACCCAGGCCACGGCCTTGAGCACCGGGTTGGAGCTCATCCGCATCACCGAGAGGATCACGCCGAGGATCACGGCGAGGATCATCGAGAGCACGGTGAGCGCGACGGTGTAGAACACCGCCGTGCCGAAGCGGGTGTCGAAGAGGTACCGGCCGTAGGTGTCCCAGCGGTACGCCGGGTTGGTGGCGGCGCCCCAGACGAAGAGGAAGACGAGGACGAGCACGACCGCCGCCGAGAGCCACCGCCAGGGGTGACGGAGCGGGACGGCCTCGATGGGCACGGGCGTGCCCGACTCCGGGGCGGTCGTCGCCCCCGTGTCGCTGGAACTCACCGGCGGCGCCCTCAGCCCTGCCGGACCTGCGGGTCGTCGATGAGACCGTCCTCGACGCCCCAGTTGCCGGCGATCTTCTCGAAGTCGCCGGACTCGGTGAGCTTCTTGGCGGCCGCCTCGAGGGCCGGGCCGAGCTCGGAGTCCTTCTTGACGGGCCAGCCGTAGGGGGCGGCGTCGAAGACGTCGCCGGCGAGCTGCATCTTGCCGTCGGACTGCTTGACCGCGTACGCGCTGATCGGCGAGTCGGCGGACATGGCGTCGACCTTGCCGAGCGCGACGGCGGTCGAGGCCTCGTCCTGCGAGTCGAACTGGACCTTCTCGATGGCCGGCTTGCCGGCGTCGGTGCAGGCCTTGCTCCGGGCGGGGACGTCCTCCTGGTCGGAGACCGTGGTGCGCTGGACGGCCACGGTGAGGCCGCAGGCGTCGTCGGGGTCGACGTCCTTGCCGGCGGCGGAGGCCCACTGGATGCCGGCCTCGAAGTAGGTGACGAAGTCGACGGTCTTGAGCCGCTCGTCGTTGACGGTGAACGAGGAGGCGCCCATGTCCATGGTGCCGCCCTCGATGGCGGGGATGATCTTCTCGAAGTCCGACTCACGCACGTCGGCCTCGAGGCCCATGAGCTGGGCGACGGCCTTGACCACGTCGATGTCGAACCCGACGATCTCGCCCTGCTCGTTCTTGAACTCGTTGGGCGCGTACGGGACGTTGGAGCCCACGACGAGCGTGCCACGCTCACGGATGTCGGCCGGCACCAGCGCGGCGATCTCCTCGTCCACCTCCAGCGCGACCTCCTCGCGGGGCTCGCCCGAGTCCTGCGGGCCCTCGGTGTTGGTGGTGCAGCCGGTCAGCGCGAGGGCGGCGGTGGCGGTCAGGGCGAGCGCGGCGCGCAGGCCCCGTCGGGAGGTGAGGGTCATGTTCTGCTCTTCCAGGCGTAGAGGGTGCCGAGTATGGGACTGAACCTAAGGCATCGGGGGGCCGCCACAAAACGGAATGCCCGACAGTGGTCAGTGCCCGGCGGAATC
Source organism: Actinomycetales bacterium (assembly GCA_012841845.1). Lineage (GTDB taxonomy): Bacteria > Actinomycetota > Actinomycetes > Mycobacteriales > Mycobacteriaceae > Dietzia. The sequence continues at coordinate 5,207 of DUTZ01000293.1, forward strand.
CCAGTCGGACCCGATGCCGGTGGAGACGTCCAACGGAACGTCGAGCTCGATCGCCTTGTACATCCGGTCCACCACGAGGTCGCGCACCTCGTCGAGCTCGCCGGGGGCGATCTCGAGCACGAGCTCGTCGTGCACCTGGAGCAGCAGCCGGCTGCGCAGCTCGCGGTCGCGCAGGTCGGCGTCGACCTCGAGCATGGCCGCCTTGATGATGTCCGCCGCGGTGCCCTGGATCGGCGCGTTCAACGCGGCACGCTCGGCGTTCTCGCGCTTGAGCCGGTTGTCGGAGTTGAGCTCGGGCAGGTAGCGGCGCCGGCCGAAGAGGGTCTCGGTGTAGCCGTCCTTGCGGGCCTTCTCCACGACCTCGCGCAGGTAGTCGCGCACGCCGCCGAAGCGGGCGAAGTAGGCCTCCATCTGTTCGCGCGCCTCGGCCTGGCTGATGCCGAGCTGTGCGGCGAGGCCGAAGGCGCTGAGGCCGTAGGCGAGGCCGTAGCTCATGGCCTTGACCCGGCGGCGCAGGTCGGGGGTGACCTCGTCGATGGGGACGCCGAAGGCGCGGGAGCCGACGAACGAGTGCAGGTCCTCGCCCGTCCGGAACGCCTCGATGAGCCCCTCGTCGCCGGACAGGTGTGCCATGACGCGCATCTCGATCTGGCTGTAGTCGGCGGTGAAGAGGCACTCGTAGCCCTCGCCCACGACGAACGACGAGCGGATGCGGCGGCCGTCCTCGGTGCGGACGGGGATGTTCTGCAGGTTGGGGTCGGTCGAGGAGAGCCGGCCCGTGGCGGCGACGGTCTGGTTGAAGGTGGTGTGGATGCGTCCGTCGTCGCCGATCGTCTTGACCAGTCCCTCGACGGTGGTGCGCATCTTGGTGGCCTCGCGGTGCAGCAGCAGCGCCTCGAGGAACGCGCGGCCCGGGGTGTCGCCGGTCTCCTTGGCGAGCAGGTCCTCGAGCGCCTTGGCGTCGGTGGTGTAGCCGGTCTTGGTCCGCTTGGTCTTGGGCATTCCGAGGGTCTCGAAGAGCACCACCTGCAGCTGCTTGGGCGAGCCGAGGTTGATCTGCTCGCCGCCGATCGCGGCGTAGGCGGCCTCGGCGGCGTCGCGCCCGCGGTCGGCGAAGCCGCCCCGGAGGTCGTCGAGCGCGGTGCGGTCGACCGCGATGCCCGCCGCCTCCATGCGCGCGAGCACCGGCACGAGCGGCAGTTCCATCTCGGCGAGCAGCCGGGCCCCGTGGACCTGCTCGAGCTCAACGTCGAGCCGCTCGGCCAGCTCGAGCACCGCGCGGGCACGGGTGGCGGCGCCGTCGGCGGCCTGCTGCTCGGCCTCGGACTCGTCCACCTCGTCGAGTAGCGAGAGCTGGGACTGGCCGGTCTCGACCTCGGGCAGTTCCTTCTGCAGGTGCCGCTGGTAGAGCTCGGCGAGCCCGTAGGTGCGTTGGCCGGGCCGGACGAGGTAGGCGGCCAGCGCCACGTCGCTGGTCACCCCGGCCAGGTCGAGGCCGCGCCCGAGCAGCGCGTGGGTGGCGGGCTTGGCGTCGTGTACGGCCTTGGCCACCGCGGCGTCGGCGAGCCAGCCGCGCAGGGCCTCCTCGTCGTCGGGCCCGATCCGGGCCAGGTCGATGTGCCCGGAGGCGCCGTCGGCGGCGGCCACGGTCACGGCCTGCGCGTCCCCCTCCGCGGGGCGGGAGGGTCCGACGACGACGAGGCCGTGCCGCTGCCCGGCGGCGGGGTGCGCGGCGAGCCAGTCGGACACCTCTCCGGCGTGCAGGACCACGGCCTGTTCGAGCTCGGCGGGCGCCGGCGGCTAGGGCGCACCCTCGGAGAGGAACGCGGTGTAGAAGCGGTCGCGGGCCTGGGGCCCGAACTCGAGCTTGTCGAACAGCGCGTTGACGTCGGCCCGCTCCGGCTCGGCACGCGTGAGGTCGTCGATCCCCACGCCCAGCTCGAGGTCCCGGGTGAGTTCGGTGATGCGCCGGTTGAGCTGGACCTGCGGCAGGTGCTCGCGGAAGCTCTCGCCGACCTTGCCCTTGACCTCGTCGGCGTGGGCGATGAGCTCGGACAGGCTGCCGTACTGGGTGATCCACTTGGCGGCGGTCTTGTCCCCCACCTTGGGCACGCCCGGCAGGTTGTCCGAGGTGTCGCCGCGCAGCGCCGCGACGTCCGGGTACTGCGCCGGGGTGACGCCGTACTTGGCCTCGACCGCCTCCGGCGTGTAGCGAGCGAGCTCGGAGACGCCCTTGACCGGGTACAGCACGGTCACCTCGTCGGTGACGAGCTGCAGCGCGTCGCGGTCGCCGGTGCAGATGAGCGTGTCCATCCCCGCCGGCCCGGCCTGCGTGGCGAGGGTCGCGATGATGTCGTCGGCCTCGTGGCCCTCGAGCGAGAGGGTGCGCACGCCGAGCGCGGCGAGGGCCTCCTGGATGAGACCGATCTGGCCGGCGAACTCCTCCGGCGTGGCCGACCGGGTGGACTTGTACTCGGGGTACTCGGCCGTGCGGTGCAGCGTCGAGCGGGAGACGTCGAACGCCACGGCGATGTGCGTGGGCGACTCCGAGCCCACGAGGTTGGCGACCATGGACAAGAACCCGTACACCGCGTTGGTGTGCTGGCCGGAGCTGGTGGAGAAGTTCTCCGCCGGCAGCGCGTAGAAGGCGCGGAAGGCCAGCGAGTGCCCGTCGAGGAGCAGCAGGCGCGGCCGCTCGCCCCCGTCGGTGGTCGCGGCGGCGGGGGCGGACGTGGTTCCTGGGGCCTGGCTCGTGGTGCTCACACCGCCACTCTAGGGGCGCGGTCGGACGGCCGCGCGGGGGTCTCCGTTAGACTTCCCGACCAGCGGTTCACCGCCGATCAGTCCCGCGGCCCCGCCGCGCCCGCCCCCGTAGCCCAATTGGCAGAGGCAACGGATTCAAAACCCGTCCAGTGTCGGTTCGAGTCCGACCGGGGGCACGCCGACTATCCCGCCCCGCCGGAGAAGTCGATGCAGGCCTCGAAGTGCTTGGCGAACTCCGCGTCGCCGCCCCGGATCTCCTCGACCGTGCCGCCGGGGGCGGTCACGCTCAGCGCGGACGCGGGATCGGCCGGGTCGGTGATCACGGAGATCATGCCCACCTGGCTGCCGGTCTGCTCGGCGCCCGGGTACAGCTCGGCGATCCGCGACTCCGGGTCCCCGACCCGGAGGCCGTCCGCGGTCTCGGCGTCGGAGCGCTCGGCGCCCCAGGCGTTGCTCACGCCGTAGACGACCCCGGACTTGTAGGTGACGTACACGGTGTCGCCGTCCGCCTCGACCCGCGAGGTGGAGCAGAGGCTGCCGGCCCCCTGGGCCATGATCTCGGTCTGGCCGAAGCCGAGGCCGTCGACCTCCTCGGGGGTGAGGCCGGTCGTGAGCGGGCCCCACCCCGCCGTGTGGAACCCCTCCGGCGCCTCCTCCTCCGCCTCCGGGGCCTCGGGCTCCGGGGTCTCCTGTTCCGCCTCCTCGGCGGCCGGCGCGGAGGTCTCGGCCGCGACGACCGGGGCGTCGGCGGTGCCGGTCGTCTCGTCGGCCCCGTCGGAACGGTCCGAGGCGCAGCCGGCGGTGAGCAGGACGGCGGCGCAGAGGGCGCCCACGGCGCGGAGGGTGGATCGTGTGGTCATGGCGGGTCCTTCTCTCGGTGGTGCGGTGGTCATCGTGGGGAGGCGTCGGTGTCGAGCGGGAGCACGTAGCCGGCGACCTCGGCCCCGCCCGACGGGTCGCCGTGGCCGCCGTCGGCGGAACCGCTCACGGGCAACGACGGCGGGAGACCGGTCTCCTCGAGGTCGCGCCAGAGGCGGTCGCCGTCGCCACACAGGAACGCGCTCACGAGCGTGCGGGTACCCACCTGCCGGTGGCTGCCGCCGGCGTAACCGACGGTGTCGCAGACGCGACCGTCCTCGAGAACGACGGCGAGGGCGTCGGCCGCCCCGCGGCCGGCCGGCCCGGCGCCGTCGTCCAGGCCGGGTGCGGGATCGTAGCGGGCCGGGACGCGGAACAGCAGACGCTCGCGGACCGAGGTGGTGCACACGGCGCTCGAGTCGTCCTCCCGCCAGCAGGCGCGGAGCGCGCTGTTGGTGTCGCCGTGCACGCTGGTCACCAGCCCGCGGCTCCGGGCGAACACCTGGGTCGGACGGAAGCGCGCCGGGGTGTCCGTCAGCCGCCAGTCCCGCCCGTAGGGCTCGGCACGACCGTCGGGGGCGACCAGTTCCATGAGCCCGTCGGCCGGACCGGACGGCGTCCCGCGGCGCAGCTCGACCCGGCGGACCGTCCCCGTGACCTCACGGGAGGTGGTCGTGATCCGCCACACCGTGCCCAGGTCGGGGTCGGCCGCGAAGGTCGCCACGGCGTCGCCGTCCGGCCCCTCGGACCAGGCCACGGGATCGCCGTAGAGCTCGAGCAGCCGGGCGACGGCCGTGCCCACGGTCACCCCGTCGATCGTCGGCCGCCCGTCGGCCGGCGCCACGCCCACGAGGAGTCCGTCGAGGAAGGTCCACTCGGTCTCGCGCCAGTGGTGCCGCTCGCCGTCCGGGGACCGCTCGCCGGTCTCCGGGAAGTCCGGGAACGCCTCCCGGATCGCCGCCAGCGAGGCCCCGACCTCGATGCCGTGCACCGAACGAGGGGTGAGCGCCGACTCCGCGCCCTCGAGGTCGCCGAGCGCCGCGAGGCGTGCGGCCAGCTGGGGCGCGTTGTCGGCTGTGACGTACAGGCCGCGCCCGGCGGTGGCGATGCACGACAGCTCCTCGGCGTCCGACCGGAACCCGATCGCCGAGATCGTCAGCCCGGGACGCTCGCCCGCCACCCGTCGCGCGACCTCACAGGGTGGTGGCTCGCACGTGGACTCACCGTCGGAGACCAGGACGATCTGCTGGTCCGACCCGTCCGCGGGCAACAGCCCGGCCGCCGTCTCCAGGGCCCGCCCGATCGGTGTCCACCCACCGGGGGTGAGCGCATCGACGGCCCCCTCGACCCCGGTCCGGTCGACGGGGCCGAGGTCCACGGCAACCGAGATGTCCCCGCACGAATCCGGACCGTCCTCCTCGCGACTGTCGGCGCCGTACGTGACGAGCCCCAGCCGCGAGTCCTCCGGGAGCGCGTCGAGGAGCGTCCGCACCGCTCCGCGGGCCGCGTCGATGCGGGGCCCGGGGGCGTCCTCGAGCGCCATGGAGCCGGACGAGTCCAACACCACGGCGAGGGGCGCCGGGGCGGGGCGGGTGCCCTCGCCCGACCCGCCGTCCCCACCCGTGACCGCGCACCCGCTCGTCGCGACCCCGGCAACGAGGGCGACGAGGGCGGCCGCACGGACCATCAGCCCACTCATGCCCGGACGCTAGCCCGGCGGACGGCCCCGACAGGCCGGGATGCGGCGGGATTCATACGAACGGACGACACCGGATTTGTCGGACACCGGAACGACGATTATCTTTGCTTGACGCAAACAATTGTTTTCGGTGTGGTCAGGAGGACCCCGTGCCCGTCGATCCGGAGCTGTCGGCCGACCTCGCCGTCGACCTCTCCCGCGTGGTCAAGCTCCTCCGCGCCCTCAACGCCACCTCGCCCCGCTTCCACGAGCAGATCGAGGTGTCCACCTACCCCCTGCTCTTCGCGGTGCGCGAGGCGGCCGCCCGGGTCACGACCCTGGCCGAGCGCGTCCACACCGACGTCTCGGTGGTGAGCCGACAGGTCCGGCACCTCGAATCGCTCGGGCTGGCCGCAAAGGCCCCCGACCCCGACGACGGCCGGGCCAGCCTCGTGACCCTCACCCCCGACGGCGAGGAGCTCCTCGACCGGGTCACCGAGGGCCGCGGACGCTGGCTCGCCGGCATCCTCGCCGACTGGAGCCCCGAGCAGGCCCGGTCGCTCCACCACCACCTCAC